>VSNB01000030.1 GCA_009774055.1 Clostridiales bacterium | reverse complement strand
CGCCGGCACGTATCTTGACGGAAAATTTTTCGTCTGGCTGCGTCAGAAACTCTTGAAATCCGTCAGGATTCCTGCGAATTTCTTCCTTGCCAGACAAAAAATTTTTCTCGCCAATCTGCATACCGTCACCTATTGGTACAGCTTCTAATATTTGCCATGTTTTGCGGTTGCCGCCTGTTTACAGCGGCGAGCAAAACGGCTTGCATCAAATGTATTATTTCCGAGCTTTAAGCTCGGAAATAATACTATAGGTACGGCTTCAACGCCAACAGCGTCAGCGTATCGCAGGCCAAGAGGAGGCGGCTTCTTTGCGCCTCGCCAGTTTCATTATCGCCTGACCGCCCGCCGGATCAGGGGCGTCAGCAGCAGCGCGATTCCGCCGCCGGCCAGCGCCGTCACCAGCTGGGGATAGGAAAACATGGCCGTAAACATAGCAACCTGAGGCTCCTTCAGCGGCAGGATCGCGCACAGCAGCTTCACCACCAGCAGGTACAGCGCGGCAAACTTGCCTGCGGCGGCCGCCAGCCAGGCGATACCCCGCCGCCACAGGGGAACCTCCCCGCCTCCGGCCAGCAGGCCCAGCAGCAGTACGAACACCAGGTTGCCCGCCGCGATGGCGGGCACAATCTGCGGCAGCTGGGGCCCGATACCCAGCAAAAAGGCAAAAAACGGCGACAGCGCCGCCACCGTCACGCCACTCCACAGCCCCACCGCCAGCACGGAAACCGCCAGCACTCCGTTGACGCAGGTTCCGATGACATACTGACCCGCAGGCTTGGTAACCGCCTGCAGGACGATCAACAGGGCTGTCATGACGGCAGTTTCCGTGATGTACAATGCCCGGCGGTTTACGGCAGATTTCATATAAACGTCCTCCTGTTCCCTGTGCGACGGACGTTCTCCGCGTCCGCCGGTTTTGAATGGGTTCATGATACCGCAGGGGCGGAGGAAAGTCAAGGGCGCGGGGCCCGCCCCATACCCGGAAGGCCCCTGGCCTCCCCCGGGCGGGGCCGCCGGGATATTTCGTTTCCCGGTGCGCTTCACCCCTTGCATTTTCTCCCAAAGACGGATATACTGTTTCTTGCATAAAGCAAGTCAATTCATAAAAGGGGGACATGGAATGATCTACCGTATTCTGGCCATAGGCGACGTGGTGGGCGAACCGGGGCTGGCCCATTTGGAGGCGTCCCTGCGGTCTTTGAAAAAGTGGAAGGAGGTCCACTTCACCGTGGTAAACGGCGAGAACGCCGCCGTTACCGGCATCACCTCCGAGCGGGTGGACCAGATATACGCCGCCGGGGCCGACGTGGTGACCCTGGGCAACCACGCCTTCAGCAAGCCCCAGATCGCCGCCCGGCTGGACGACGACCCCTACCTGCTGCGCCCCGCCAACTATACGGGCCGGGCCCCCGGCAAGGGCTGGGGCGTCTACGATTGCGGCCGGATCCGCATCGGGGTGATGAACCTCATCGGCCGGTGCGGCCTGGAATTCAACGCCGACAACCCCTTCCTCGTCGCCGGACAGCTGTTGAAATGGGACAAGCCCCTGTTCACCCTGGTGGATTTCCACGCCGAGGCTACCAGCGAGAAGCTGGCCCTGGCCTACCACCTGGACGGCCAGGTTTCCGCCCTGTGGGGCACCCATACCCATGTGCCCACTGCCGACGAGCGCATCATGCCCAAGGGCACCGGGTATATCACCGACCTGGGCATGACGGGCCCCATCGAGGGTGTGCTGGGCATCAAGCCGGAACAGAGCGTGGAGCAGTTTTTAGGCGGCCTGTCCGGACGGTACCAGGTGCCCGAAGGGCCCTGCAAAATGCAGGGCGCGGTGTTCAGCCTGGACAGTGACACGGGCCTGTGCGTGGACGTGGAAAGAGTTGATATCCGATGAACGCGGAGCAGATGTGGGCGGCCTACGCCGCCGGGCATCCGGAGGCGGCGGGTGCGGACTATGACGCCTGGGCTTTTGGCGGCGATCCGGACGGACTGGCCCGGCTGGTCCTGTCGGGAGTCAAGACCGCCACAGCCTCAGCCTATCCCCTTTACGCCCTGGAGGGGGAACCCCTGCCGGAGGCGGGGGAGTACAGCGTCATCCTGGACAGCCGAGAGGAGGCGGTGTGCGTCATCCGGACGGAGCGGGTATTCACCGCGCCCTTCCAGGCGGTGGGCCCGGAGCAGTCCCGCCGGGAGGGGGAGGGCGACCGGTCCCTGGCATACTGGCGGCAGGTCCACGAGACGTTTTTCACAGAGGAGCTGGCTGGGGCGGGACTGCGCTTCACCCCGGAACTGCCGGTGGTCTGCGAGGAGTTCCGGCGGGTCTGGCCGGAGTAAAGGAGAACGGAACAGCCTATGTCAATCGAGCGCGTAAAAGCGTATTTTGCCCAGTACGGCATGGAGGACCGGATTCACGAGTTCACCGTGTCCTCCGCCACAGTGGAGCTGGCGGCCCAGGCCGCCGGCGTGGAACCGGGCCGGATCGCCAAGAGCCTCAGTTTCAAGCTGGAGGACCGGACCATTCTGGTGGTCGCCGCCGGGGATGTGAAGGTGGACAACGGAAAATACAAAGCGGCCTTCGGCGGCAAGGCCAAGATGCTGACCCCCGACGAAGCGGTGGAGCGCATCGGCCACGCCGTGGGCGGCGTGTGTCCCTTCGCGGTGAAGCCGGGGACGGAGGTCTATCTGGACGAGTCCCTGCGGCGGTTCGACACGGTCCTGCCCGCCGCAGGCAGCTCCAACAGATGTATCGAGCTGACCCTGCAGGAGCTGGAAACCTATGCGGAAACCACCCGATGGGTGGACGTATGCAAACCGAGGGAGGGATAGGAATGCCGAAGATCGTACATGCCGCCGACTTTCACCTGGACAGCGCCTTCGGCGGCCTGCCAACAGACAAGGCCCGGGAGCGCCGCCGGGAGAGCCGGGAGCTGGCGGACCGCCTGGCGGACCTGGTCCGGGCGGAAGAGGCGGAGATCGTCCTGCTGGCGGGGGACCTGTTCGACGGGGAGCGGGTATTTCCGGAAACCCTGGAGCGGCTGAAGGCCGCGCTGGCGTCCATGGGCTGTCCGGTGTTCATCGCCCCGGGCAACCACGACCCCTATACCCCCCACAGCCCTTACGCCGCCACCGACTGGCCGGAGAACGTCCATATCTTCCGCAGCGAGGCCATAGAGTCGGTGCTGCTGCCGGACTTTGCGTGCGTGGTCCACGGCGCGGCCTTCACCTCGCCGGAGCGGACGAGCCCGCCTCTGGCCGGCTTTTCCGCTCCCGAGGACGGCAGGACCCATCTTCTCTGCCTCCACGGCGATGCGGGCGCCCCATCCAGCCCCTACGGCCCCATCCTGCGGGAGCATTTGTCCGCCAGCGGTGCCTGTTATGCGGCTCTGGGGCACGTCCATCAGTACAGCGGCGTCCTGCAGGACGGCGACACCTGCTGGGCCTATCCCGGCTGTCCGGAGGGCCGGGGATTTGATGAGTTGGGAGACAAGGGCGTATTGGCCGGGACGGTGGACCGGGAAGGGGCGGCGCTGGCGTTCATGCCGCTCTGCCGCCGCAGGTATTGGATCCTGGAGGCGGACGTGACGGACGCCTCCCCCCGGGAGGCGCTGGAGTCCGTGATGCCGGAGACGGCGGAGCAGGACATCTGCCGGATCATTTTCACCGGCGAAGCGGAGGAGGCGGAGATTGACCTCCCCGCCTTAGAGAGCGCGTACCGGGAAAAATTCTACGCTCTGGAGCTGCGGGACAAGACAAGGCCGGCCCAGGCCCTGTGGGCCAGGGCCGGAGAAGATACCCTGCGGGGGCTGTTTCTGCAGGAAATGAAGGGGCGGTATGACGCCGCCCCTTCGGAGGAAGCCAGGGAGGAGATTGCGCTGGCGGTACGGTTCGGGCTGGCGGCGATGGAGGGGAGAGACATTGGATAAACGCGGCCCTGCGGGCCGCACCGCTTTTTCTTCATTCTTCGTTGAAGGTTTTTTCGTACCGCCCCTGCGGGGCCTTCTTTTCGCGTGAGCGAAAAGAAGCAACGATTCTGCGACGGCCACATCGAGTGGCCGCGAACAATCAATTATTCGTGACCGCTCGATGCGGGCATGAATAATCGCTGCCGCGCGGCAAAAGCAGGCCGCCGTCCGGGCGCGGGAGCCCGGAAGCCGATTTGAGAAGAATTTACCGTTCGCGCGCGGAGCGCGCGAAGAGAAAGATTTTCCGCTATGATGAATTTTTTATCCCACAACGAACAGGAAACCGAACAAATCGGCGAATCCCTCGCCTGCCGGCTGCGAGCCGGCGACGTCATCGCCTACGCCGGAGGACTGGGCGCGGGTAAGACCGCGTTCACCCGCGGTCTTGCCAGGGGCCTGGGTTTCCGGGGCCGGGTTACCAGCCCCACCTTTACTATCGTCAACGAATACGAGGGAACCCTCCCCCTCTTCCACTTCGATATGTACCGCCTGGGAGACGAGGAGGACCTCTTCGACATCGGCTGGGAGGATTACCTCTCCCGGGGCGGCGTATGCGCCGTGGAGTGGAGCGAGCGGGTCGGTGGGGCCCTCCCGCCGGAAACCCTCCGCGTTACCATTTCCCGCTGTCCGGAGGACCCGGACTGGCGTCAGATTACGATCGAGGGGGCGGAAAACCAATGAAGCTTCTGGCACTGGAGAGCTCGGCGAAGGCCGCCTCCTGCGCGGTTTTCGCCGATGGAGAGCTCCTGGCCTCCGCCTGGCAGGCCGCGGGGCTGACCCACAGCCGGACCCTGCTGCCCATGGTGGAGGACATGCTGCGAAACTGCGGCCTGGCGGCGGCGGATATGGACGCCTTCGCTGTGGCGGCGGGGCCGGGGTCCTTCACCGGACTGCGGATCGGCGTGTCGGCGGTGAAGGGGCTGGCCTGGGGACTGGAAAAGCCCTGTATCCCCGTGTCCACCCTGGAGGCCATGGCCTGGCCCCTGGCCCACTTGGAGGGCAATATCGTCTGCGCCATGGACGCCCGGCGGCAGCAGATCTACAACGCCGTATTCCTGGCGGAGGGCGGGGAGCTGAAGCGTCTGCGGGAGGACCGGGCCATTTCCTTGGAGGAGGCCGCCGCCGACCTGGCGGAGCTGGACGGCCCCACCTGTCTTGTGGGGGACGGCGCGAGGCTGTGCCTGGACTTCTTTCCCGGACGGGGCATCCCCTGCCGGCCGGCCCCGGGACATCTGCGGCTGCAGAGCGCCGTGGGGGTGGGCCTGGCCGCGCAGCGGCTGTGGCCCCGGAACGCGGTATCCGCCCAGGAGCTGACGCCGGCGTACCTCCGCCTCAGCCAGGCGGAGCGGGAACGGCTGGAGCGAAACGGATAGGCCTCTCTTTCGCCCTGTTTGAGACATGAAATCCGAAAATATACAAAGGAGAATCGCCATGTACAGTGAAAAAGTCCACGTTGTCAACCATCCCCTGCTGTCCCACAAGCTGACCATCCTGCGGGACAAGGACACCCCCACCAAGGACTTCCGGGAGCTGGTCAGCGAGATCGGCATGCTGCTGACCTATGAGGCCACCCGGGACCTCCCCCTGGCCCAGAAGGAAGTGGAGACGCCGATCTGCAAGACCATGGCCCCCACCCTCAAGGGGAAGAAATTCGCCGTGGTGCCCATTCTCCGGGCCGGACTGGGCCTGGTGGAGGGCGTGCTGCGGATGGTCCCCTCCGCCCGGGTGGGCCATATCGGGCTGTACCGCAACGAGGAGACGCTGGAGCCCGTCAAGTACTTCTGCAAGATGCCCAAGGACATTGCCGAACGGGACGTGCTGATCGTGGACCCCATGCTGGCTACCGGCGGTTCCGCCATCGCCGCCATCGGCTTCATGAAGGAGTACGGCTGCACCAATATCAAGCTGATGGTACTCCTGGCCGCTCCCGAGGGCATCGAGCGCATCCAGAAGGAGCACCCGGACGTGGACATCTACTGCGGTGCGGTGGATGAAAAGCTCAACGAGCGCGGCTACATTGTGCCGGGCCTGGGCGACGCGGGGGACCGGATTTTCGGGACAAAGTAGCGCGTTTTCCGAGGTACAGTACAGTTTTTTGAAGAATTGGAAGGGGCCGGATTCTCGTGAGGAGAATCCGGCCCCTTTTGGCTGCTGTGAAGAAGATCAAACAGCAGTTGATTTTTATCAAAATCAACTGCCTTGTATTCAAGTGTACCCTGGAGAACGTCACCTTCAGTTACGAGCCGGAAAAGCCGGTGCTGCAGGACCTGTCCATGACTCCGGAGGCCGGGAAGAAGTACGCCCTGGTGGGCGCGTCCGGCTCCGGAAAGAGCACCTTGCTGAACCTCCTCATGGGGGCCTATGACGGCTACGCCGGCTCCATCGCCATCGACGGCAGGGAGCTCCGGGAGATCGCCGCCGACAGCCTCTACGACGTCATGAGCCTCATCAGCCAGAATGTATTTCTCTTCGACGACACGCTGTACCAGAATATCACCATGTTCCGGGACTTCCCGGAGGATAAGCTGGAGCTGGCGGTCCACCGCTCGGGTCTGGACAGTCTGATCGCGGAGAAGGGCGAGGGCTACCGCTGCGGCGAGAACGGCAGCGGCCTGTCCGGCGGGGAGCGGCAGCGGGTGTCCATTGCCCGGTGCCTCATGCGGGAGACGCCTGTTTTATTGCTGGACGAAGCTACAGCGGCGCTGGATAATCAAACAGCGTTTGCAGTAACGGACGCTATTCTGCGCCTGGATGGCTTGACCCGGGTGGTGGTGACCCACCGCCTGGAGGAGGCCTTACTGGAGCAGTACGACGAGATATTCGTTCTCCGGAACGGAACGGTCTGCGAGGCGGGCCGGTTTGGGGAGCTGATGGAGCGGAAGGCGTATTTCTACTCGCTGTATACGGTGGCAAACGGCTAAACGTGTACCGCTCCCCAGAAAAAAAGACAATCGCCCCCCTGTGCAGGAAAATAAGGCTGCATAGGGGGGCTCATTATGCAGAATCGAAAACAGGAACCCTGCCGGATAGGCTCAAGTTCTTTCGTATTTAATATTACAACTTGCAATCTGGAATTTTGGAGATTTTGAGAGTTGTATTTTCCGCAGGAATTTGTTATTCTAAAAAAAGATTGCATCATTTGCGGCCCTGCGGGCCGCGGCCGCTTTTTTCTATCCTTCAGATTCGCCCTGCCGGGCGGGGCCTTCTTTTCGCGCGAGCGAAAAGAAGCAAAAGGTCGCATAGGAAACTACGTTTCCTATGAACCTTCCTGAATTACGGGGGTTATTATTTGTGCTCCGACGTACCCTGCTTGTTCTGTTTTGATGCCTTCGTTGGTGCGCCGGACTTCTGCGTCTACCCACGAGCATATCGCGGTGCCTACCGTTATACACGCTGAATCTCCCGGGGTTCTTTTCGGGAGCTTGCCTGTGTGAAACGGTAGGGTCTGCCGTTTACATCCTCAAATAGACGCTTCGCCCGATCCATGGGAGCCGGCCCGGTTCAGAGCGGACAGACTGCAGTGGAAGCGCAAAAACAAAATACCCCCGTAATCATAAGGGATTCTTAAACCGCAGGTTTAAGCGCGTTTTTGGGTACTTTTGCCGCGGGGCAAAAGAACCCGAGGAGTCCGGGGGCGAGAAGCCCCCGGGCCGATTCAAGAAGGAATTCCCCCTCGCGCCCGCAGGGCGCGAAAGAAAGAGAGCTCTAACATGGTAAAGATTTTGATTGTAGAGGATGAAAGGCCCATAGCCGACCTCTTGGATATGAGCCTTACCGCCGCAGGCTACTCCTGCGACTGTCTGGACAACGGCGCGGCGGCGGCCGACGCCGTGGAGGCCAAACGCTATGACCTCATCCTTCTGGACGTGATGCTTCCCGGCATCGACGGCTTCGAGCTGATGGAGTACCTGGCCCCTCTGGGCATCCCGGTGATCTTCATCACCGCCCGCAGCGCCGTCAAGGACAAGATCAAGGGCCTCCGGCTGGGCGCCGACGACTATATCGTCAAGCCCTTCGAGATCGCCGAGCTGCTGGCCCGGGTGGAAACCGTCCTGCGCCGCTACCACAAGACCGAGAGCCGCATCGTGGTGGACGACGTGGTAGTGGACACCCAGTCCCGGGTGGTCACCCGGTCGGGAAAGATCGTCCAGCTCACCGCCAAGGAGTACAACCTCCTGGTGCTGTTCCTGCAAAACAAGAATATCGCCCTCTTCCGCGAGACGATCTACGAGCGGGTGTGGGAAAACGAGTACATGGGCGACAGCCGCACCGTGGATCTCCACGTCCAGCGCCTGCGGAAAAAGCTGGGCTGGCAGGAGCGGATTGCCGCCGTCTATAAGGTGGGCTACCGGCTGGAGGTCGAGGAATGAGGTTCTCCTGGAAGGTGACCATCTCCACCCTGTGCATCCTGCTGCTGTCCACGGGGCTGGGCAGCTATCTGCTCATTTCCCTCTCCTTCCAGTCCGCCCTGGAGAGGGAAATCGCCATGGCCCAGGAGGAAATGCAGCTGCTGCGCGTCTCCTACGAGGCGGTGTGCAGCGCGAGAGGCGTGACCCTGGAAAATATGAAGGAGCGCAGCCGCAGCCTTACCCGCACCCTGGAGGAGGCCGCCTATTTCTCCGACCACCAGTTCCGGGTGACCACTGCCGACGGGGAGCGGATCTACTCCACCCTGTCCTCCTCCAGCGACCGGGAGCTGCTGAGTAAAATCGGCCCCCGCTCCTCCGGCTACGTCCTGCGCCGGAACGAGCCCGCAGGGCGATACCTGCTCCACTGCGCGGGGCCCGTGGTCCTGCCCGACGGGGTGCTGTATATGGAGACGGTCCGGGACGTCAGCCGCCTGTTTCACGACCGGGAAACCCACTATCAGGTCTACCGCTGGATCGTGCTGCTGGTGGTAGGGGTCAGCAGCGCGGTGATGTTCGTCCTCTCCTACTGGCTCACCGCCCCCATCCGCAGTCTGCGGCGGGCCGCCAACCAGCTGGCCCAGGGCGATTACTCCACCAGGGCCCAGGTCATGGGCGGGGACGAGATCGGAGAACTGGCGGGCAACTTCAACCACATGGCCGACGCCATTGAGAAAAACGTCCAGGAGCTGGAGGACGCCGCCCGGCGGCAGGAGGATTTTACCGCCAGCTTCGTCCACGAGCTGAAAACGCCGCTGACCTCTATCATCGGCTACGCCGACATGCTCCGCTCCCGGGACCTGGGGGAGGACATGCGCTTCAAGGCCGCCAGCTATATTTTCTCCGAGGGCAAGCGGCTGGAAAACCTGTCGCTGTCCCTTATGAGCCTCCAGGTGGTAGGCCGCAGCGAGACGGAGGCCAGGCCGGTGAACATGCGCAAGCTCTGCGCCGAGGCCGCCCGCATCAGCCATCCCGCCATGAAGGCCAAGGGGCTCCGCCTCTCCGTCCAGGCGGAGGAGGGAACCCTGCAGGGGGACGGCGCGCTGCTACAGACCCTGCTGCAGAACCTGCTGGACAACGCCCGGAAAGCCACCGCCGCCGGCGGACAGGTGGCGCTGACGGGGCGGAAGACGGAGGAGGGCTACCAGGTGACGGTGGCGGACCAGGGGCGGGGCATCCCCGCCGGGGAGCTGGACAAGATCACCGAGCCCTTCTACATGGTGGATAAATCCCGGTCCCGGGCCGAGGGCGGCGCGGGGCTGGGCCTGGCCCTGTGCAAGCGGATCGCGGAGCTCCACCGGGGCCGGCTGCGGTTTGAAAGCAAGGAGGGACAGGGAACGATGGTAACGGTAACATTGGGAGGTACGGCGGATGGACAGTAAGGGCCCGGTTTCCGCGGTGATGCGCGCGGTTCCCAAATACGCGGCGGCCCTGATGGTGGCGGCGCTGCTGGCGGCGGCCTTCTTCCTGCCGGAGTGGCTCACCGCCCTCCATGACCGGCAGCTGCTGGACAACCCCGCCGTTGAAACTAGCGAGGAGGACCACGAGGGCTTTGCCGAGGCCATCGGGCTGACGGTGGCGGAGAAGCTTCTGCTGATGCGCAGCGGCACGCTGACCGTCATGGACCTGGGCCGGGAGATGGAGGCGCAGATCAGCAGCTTCCGCAATGCCGAGAGCGAACTGGTCGTCTTGTGGAAAAACGGGGAGGACTCCGGCGAGGCGGAGCTCCAGGGGTACAGCGAGGAGCTCTCCCAGGTGTGGGAGACCCGCCTGGCGGCGGTGCAGCAGGAAATCCGAAACCTCCAGGCCATGGGCGGCCTGCCCGCCCTGTGGAGCGAGAACGACGAGGTTGCCTGCGGCAATATGAGCGAAGTGCTGTATATGGACCCGGTCACCCAGATGAATTTCCAGGTGTACCGCATGACCCTGCTGTGCGGGCATTACCAGATGGCGGTGTCCGTGGACGCCCAGTCGGGGCGCATCCTGTCCTTCCACCTCCGGTGGGGCTGGATGGGCAGGCAGCCCGCCTGGGGACTCCAGGGCGCGGCCAACTTCGGCGCGGCCTGGCGGAACTACTGGGGAATGGACTCGGTGGGCGGCGGATGGTACAGCGACCATAACCGGAGCATCCTGGAGCGGCTGGGCAGCGGAGATTACGACGTCCACGGTCAGGTTTCCTTTACCTACGACGGTCAGACCATCCTGATTCCCCTGGACGGCTGGGCCTACAGCGACCGCACCTGCGCCCTGTCCTGGAATTTCTGAAAAAATTTGGTCCGGCAGGTATTATGCAGGCCAAAGGCGGGCAGGATTGACCCATCCGGCAAAGGAGAGGTGTGGAATGAGGAGAGCTAAGGGCCGCAGGCGCGGCGCGTTTTTTTCCATGGCGCTACTGCCGCTGCTCCTCCTGGCTGCCGCGCTGGCGCTGGCCGCGCCGCGCCGTTCCGGCGGCGGAAGCGGCGGCACCGTGGGGACGGGGACGTCCTCCGGCGCGGCATGTGTTCTGACGGAGCTGGGGGAGGAGGCGGTGCACACCGGGGACCTGATCCTGGTGAACAACTGGACGCCTTACCGCTTCCCGGAGGAGCAGGAGCTGGCCTGCATTTTTGACAACAAGACCTCCAGCTACTATGTCCGGGACAGAGAGGTCTACCTGGCTCCCCGCGCCCTGACGGCCCTCAACGCCATGATGGACGATTTCCGGGCCCAGGGGGGCAGCAGGACCGTCAACGTGGTGGCGGGCCACCGCACGGCGGAGTTTCAGCAGCATCTTTTCGATCAGAGCGCGGAGCGCAACGGTCGGGAGCATGCGGAAAAATTCGTGGCCCAGCCCGGCGGCAGCGAGCATCATACGGCGCTGGCGGTAGACCTGTCCCTGCTGTTTGAAGACGGGACCAGCGGGGAGTACCAGGGGACGGGGGAATACGCCTGGATCAACGGAAACTGCCAGTACTACGGCTGGGTGGTCCGCTATGACAGCGCCAAGGAGCCGCTCACCGGCATCGGAGACGAGCCCTGGCACTTCCGCTACGTGGGAGTCCCCCACGCCGTCGCCATGACGGAGACGGGGCTGTGCCTGGAGGAATACATCGACTATCTGCGGGAGTTTTCCTGCGACGGGCGGCGCCTGACGGTGGACTGCGGCGGGGAGAAGTATGAAATCTGGTACTGCGCCGGAACGGCGGCGTACCTGCCGGAGGACGGGGAATATACTGTGTCCGGCAACAACGTGGACGGGCTGATTGTCACCTGCCGCATCGGACAGTAAAAAGCCCTCCGCAGGAGTTTTCGCCATAGATTGTGCAATGCCCCCATCGAAGCGGCATGCACAATTGAATTCTGCACGACCGCCCAATGCGGTCGCTGCAGAATCTTCGAAAAAGTACTTTGCGGGCCGAACTCGGCCCGGTCCCCTTCCTCAAAAAAGTGGCACAGACACTTTCTTAACAAGCAGCGCCGGACCGGAAAGATTCCGGCCCGGCACTTTTACAGCTCTTTATAGTGGTAAAACGCCGCGAAGTTATTGAACAGGATATCCTCCAGGAAATCCTGCTCCAGCCCCAGCTCCAGGGCCTTGTCCAGCTCCTTCTTGGGGCACCAGATGGGGTAGTCGGAGCCGAAAAAGACGTGCTTGGGGTCGTACGCCCGGAGAATGGGGTAGAGGGGAGCCTTGTCCGTAACGTAGCTGAAGGAGGAGCTGATATCGGTGTAGACATTGGGCAGCTTCGCCAGGGGCCGGATCTTTTCCAGGTCCCAGTCCCCCCAGTTGCCCAGGTGTGCGGCAATGCACCGCAGGCGCGGAAAGGTTTCGGCAATGGGGCGCATCCGGGCGGGGCCGGAGACGTTCACCCGGGGGTCCCCCATGTGGGCGATGAGGAACATGTCGTTTTGCTCCATCTCCTCGAACATGGGAAAGAGCCGCTCGTCGTCCAGGACGAAGCGCTGGAACTCCGGGTGGAGCTTCACCCCGTGAATGCCGTGGTCCCGCATCCAGCGCAGCTCCTCCCTGTAATTCTCATAGCCGGCATGGAGGGTGCCGCAGGGGATAAACTGCGGATTGGCCTCCGCCTGGCTGAGGATATAGCGGTTGATGTGTTCCACCTGATGGGCCGTGGTGGCGGCGGAGAACACCATGGCGTAGTCGATGTTTCCCCGGCGCAGGGCGTCCACCAGCTCGGAGACGCTGCCGTAGTGGTTGGGGGGCTCCGGGAGGTCAAAGTATTCCGCCGTGGCCACGGTGGCCTTGGCGGCGATTTTCTCGGGAAAGATGTGGGTGTGCATATCGATGACTTTCATGGCGCTGCTCCTATATACGGGCGGACGCCGTCCGCCCCTGGGTGTTTGCTACGATTATAACACACACAAAACCGCCTACAAAATAGCCGATACTGCCAAAAATCCAATGGTCAGCGCAAAGAAAATCAGTATCAATTTCCACACGAACCGTATCCAGCGGTCAAAGGGCACATCCCCCAGCGCCAGGCCGCCCATGACCACCGCCGCCGTGGGAGTGACGATGTTCACCAGGCCGGAGGCGGACTGGAAGGCGGTGACGATCAGCTCCCCGCCGATGCCCGCAAACTGGCTCAGGGGGGCCAGGATGGGGATGGACAGGGTCGCCAGCCCCGAGGAGGAGGGGATCAAAATGGACAGGGGCAGGTAGATGAGGTACACCAGCAGGATGAACGACACGGACCCCGCCCCTTGCAGCGCCTGCTCCCCCCAGTAGAGCACCGTGTCGGTGATCCGCCCCCCGTCCATCAGCACCGTGATGCCCCGGCTGATGCCGATGATGAGGCCCACGCCCACAAGGTCCGCTGCGCCGGATACGAAGGCGTCCGCCAGCTCCTGCTCCCTCAGGCCGTAGGCCAGGCCGATGACCACGCCTCCTGCCAGGAACAGGCCGCTGAGCTCCGGGAACCACCAGCCCAGGGTGGGGATGGGGACGCCGATCTCGTCGAAGGGAATCACGGCGTAGATCATCACCAGGAATACCCCCGCGAAGAGGGCCAGCGTCACCTTCCGGCGGAAGGTCAGGGCCGGGGTGTCGCCGCCCTTGGGGGGTGAGGCCAGGCGGCTGATACCCGCTACCAGTGATTTCTCCGGGTGGGCGCGGACCCTCCGGGCGTAGGCCATGACGTACCAGATGGCCGCCGCGTCAAAGACCGCCAGCATCAGCAGCCTCGTCACGAGCCCGTCCCCCAGGCTGACCCCCGCGAAGCCGGAGGCAATGCCCGTGGCGAAGGGGTTGACCGTGCTGGCCAGCACCCCCGCCCCGCTGCCCAGCAGCACCACCGCGATGCCCACCAGGGGGTCGTACCCCGCCGCGAGGAACACCGGAATGAGCAGGGGGTAGAAGGCCATTGTCTCCTCCCACATACCGAAGGAGGTGCCCCCCAGACTGAACATGAGCATCAGCACGGGGATCAGCCAGATCTCCCGGCCGTTCAGAATGCGGACCACGTTGCTGACCCCCGCGTCGATGGCCCCGGTTTTCATGACCACCCCCAGGAAGCCGCCCACCATCAGGATGAACAGCGCCACATCCACCGCGTCGTAGAACCCCTGGAAGGAGGCCAGGATCACATCCCCGGGCCCCTGGGGCTGCCGCTCCACCTCGTGATAGGTGCCGGCCACGGGGGCGTCCTCCTCCCCGGCGCGCTCATAGGCGCCGGCGGGAATGATCCAGGTGGCCGCCGCCACCAGGACCAGCAGAAGGAATAAAATGGTGTATGCCGTAGGCATACGGATTTTTTTCATATGCGCTCAATCCTCCATTCCCCGGTAGTGTGCGAGGAAGAGGATGGAATTATGAGTGGGGAATTTTGGATATTATTTCCGAGCTTAAAGCTCGGAAATAATACATTTGATGCAAGCTGTTTTGCTCGCCGCTGTAAACAGCGGCAACCGCAAAACATGGCAAATATTACTTCTGACCTTCGGTTCGGAAGTAATAACAGGGAACAAAATTTTTCTTCTACGCGTCAAATTCGACAAAACCCGGTTGACTGCGCCGGGAAAAAACGATATGATTAGTTCTGTACCGAAGCATGGAGATGTGATCTCATCCATACATTTTACCCCCCAAAAGGAGGATATACCAACATGAGCAACCGCCGCTGCCCCAAATGCGGGGAGGAATATTCCGATACATACCGCTCCTGCCCCTTCTGCGAGGAGGAGGCGGCCATCAAGCGCGGCCATCCGCCCCGCCGCAGCGGACGGCGGGTGGAGAAACGGCAGAACGCCCGCAGCGGCGGGGCGGGCGGCGTCATGCTGCTGCTGACGGGGCTCATCATCCTGGGCGTGGTGGGCTACGTGGTCTTCGGCGACGACGTGGCCGACGCAGTGGGCATCCGGGACACCCAGGAACAGTCCCCCCCGGACGGCGAGCCGGACCGGACCGATCCCCCCGCCCAGACCCAGCCGGACGCCTCCGCGCCGGCGGTCCTGACGCCGCCTGACGCCAATGACGAGCCCGGTGAGGAACCGAACCCCGGCGAGGCGGCAGAGCCCGGCGCAACGGCGGAGCCCGCGGGCCCCCTGTCCCTGTCCCAGACGGACATCACCATTCCGGCGGGAGAGACGGGGCGTCTGACCGCCTCCGGCGGCAGCGGGGAGATTGTCTGGAGCTCCTCCAATCCGGAGATCGCCTCTGTGGACGGCGGGGCCGTCACCGGCAAGGCGGGAGGCACCGTGACCATCACCGCCCAGAGCGGCGAGGAGACGGCCGCCTGTCAGGTAAAGGTGGAGGGCGACCCCTGGATCGATCCCAACATTCCCGACCTGAGCCTGAACAAGACGGACTTTACGTTCGGACAGAGCGATACCCCGGTGCAGATGAAGCTGCTCATCAAGGGGACCCGGAACGTCTACGAGGGCGACGTGACCTGGACCAGCTCCAACACCGGCGTGGCCTCCATCAGCGACAAGGGCGTTGTCTCCTGGGTGGGCAAGGGCACCACAACCGTGACCGCCGCCGTAGGGGACAAGACATTCGAGTGCATCGTGCGGGCGAAATAGGGACAAGCGTACTGTCAGCCCTCCGCAGGAGTTTTCGCCGAAGGCGAAAATAAATTTTAATCACTTTTTCGGCGGCGTGTACATCGAAAAAGTACTTTGCGGGCCGAACTCGGCCCGGTCCCCTTCCTCAAAAAAGCGGCACAGCCACTTTTTTGACACGCAGACCTCCCGGGCGCGTAAAAACGCGTCTGGGAGGTTTTGCGGCGTCGCTACGGATAATGTTTTTCTTTCCGCAGATACTACCGTGGAAAAAATATCTGCGGAGGATAACCCATGGACCAACTGACCAAAGACCTTTCAGAAAACCAAAAAATATTGGACGACCTCCTGGGGGCGGGCCGGAATTTCGACGTCATCAACCGCGACCTCTACATCGGCGACCGGAAGGGGCGGCTGTACGTCATCGACGGCTACGGTGACGACGGGGTGATCGAGCGTATTACCTCTTTCCTGCTGGGCCAGGGGGGAACCCTGGGGAAGCACGCCTCCAATATGCAGGAGTTCATCGACCGCTGCGTCTCCTTCTGCGAGGTGGACTGCGAAAACCAGGTGGATAAGATCCTCACCGGCGCTTTCATCGGAAAGACTATCCTGCTGCTGGACGGCTTCGATTCGTGCGCCATGATCGACGCGAAGAAATTCCCCGGCCGGGGGGTGGAGGAGCCCTCCGACGGCAAGGTCCTCCGGGGCAGCCACGACGGCTTCGTGGAGACGCTGGTGCAGAACACCGCCCTCCTCCGCCGCCGCATCCGGGACCCCCACCTCACCCTGGAGAACCACAAGGTGGGCGGGCGCAGCCAGACCGACGTGGTGCTGGCCTATATGAACAATCAGGTGAACCAGGGGGACCTGGACGAGCTGCGGAAGAAGCTGGACGCCATCGACGTGGGCTCCATCGCCATGAGCCAGGAGAGCGTGGCCGAGGCCATCGTCAAGCCCCAGTGGTACAACCCCTTCCCCAAGGTCCGCTACACCGAGCGGCCCGACGCCGCCACGGCCTGCATCATGGAGGGCAGCATCGTGGTGCTGGTGGACAACTCCCCCTCGGTGATGCTGCTGCCCACCTCCCTCTTCGACTTTATGGAGGAGGCCAACGACTACTACTTCCCGCCCCTGGTGGGGACCTATCTCCGCTGGCTGCGGGTGGCGGTGATGCTGCTGGCCCTGTTCATCACGCCGGTTTGGTACCTGCTGGTGAAGGACGCCGGACGGGTGCCGGAGTACCTCAGCTTCATCGTTCCCGAGGAGCCGGGGAGCGTGCCGCTGCTGGTGCAGCTGCTGCTGCTGGACTTCGTGGTGGACCTGCTGAAGCTGGCCAGCCTGAATACGCCGGACGCCCTGAGCAACTCCTTCAGCATGCTGGGGGCTCTGATCCTGGGGGACTTCGCCGTCCAGGCCCGGTGGATGGTGCCGGAGGTGCTGGTATATATGGCCTTCGTCGCCATCGCCAACTTCGCCCAGCCCTCCTTCGAGCTGGGGTACGCGCTGAAGCTGACGCGGATGCTGTTCCTGATTCTGGTTGCCCTGTTCGACGTGTGGGGCCTTGTGGGGGGCGTAATCGGATGGATCGTCCTGCTGGCCTCCACCAAGCCCATTCTGGGCCGGGGGTACCTCTACCCCATCTGTCCCTTTGACGGCAAAGCCCTGGGCCGCCTGATGATTCGCCAGCCCATCAGCAAAAAGAACTCCTGACGGGAAGCCTGGCCCCGGCCCTATCCCCGCCTCCGGGCGGGGATTTTTTCATTTTTTCCTTGTACTCCGCCCCAAATCGCTATATAATAGGCACAGGAAAAAACGCCCCCAGGGGGCGGCAAATCATCAAGGAGGGCTTTGTCATGAAACGAATCGGAATGCTGACCAGCGGCGGGGACTGCCAGGCCCTGAACGCGGCCATGCGCGGCGTCGCCAAGACCCTGTTCAATTCCGGCGAGAAGGTGGAGATCTACGGCTTCCAGGACGGATACCAGGGGCTGATTTATGGACGCTTCCGGCTCCTGACCTACGCCGACTTTACCGGCATCCTCACCAAGGGGGGTACGTTCCTGGGCACCAGCCGCACCCCCTTCAAGACCATCCAGGTTCCCGGCGAGGACGGCGTGGACAAGGTGTCCGCCATGAAGCAGACCTACTACAAGCTCCAGCTGGACTGCCTGGTGATCCTGGGCGGCAACGGCACCCACAAGACCGCCAACCTCCTGCGCCAGGAGGGGCTGAACATCGTTACCCTGCCCAAGACCATCGATAACGACCTGTGGGGCACGGACATGACCTTCGGCTTCCAGAGCGCGGTGAACGTGGCCACTGAGGCCATCGACTGCATCCACACCACCGCCGCCTCCCACGGCCGGATCTTCGTGGTGGAGGTCATGGGCCACAAGGTGGGCTGGCTGACCCTCAACGCGGGCATCGCCGGCGGCGCGGACATCATCCTCATTCCGGAGATCCCCTACGACGCCGACAAGCTGGCGAAAAAGATCAAGGAGCGCCACGACGGCGGCAGCCGCTTCACCATCCTGGCGGTGGCCGAGGGGGCCATTTCCAAGAAGGATGCGGAACTGAGCAAAAAGGAGTACAAGAAGAAGCTGGCCAAGCGGACCCATCCCTCTGTGTCCTACGAGATCGCCGAGGAGCTGGGCAAGCGCTGCGGCCTGGAGGTCCGGGTGACGGTGCCGGGCCATACCCAGCGGGGCGGCAGCCCCTGCCCCTATGACCGGGTCTTCGCCTCCCGCCTGGGCAGCGAGGCCGGGAAGCTGATCCTCAAGAACGAGTACGGCTTCATGGTGGGCTACAAGAACCGGGAGATCGTGAAGGTCCCCCTGGAGGAGGTGGCCGGGAAGCTGAAGATGGTAGACCCGGAGTCCTCCATCGTCAAGGAGGCCAAGCTCCTGGGCATCAGCTTCGGGGATTGAGCGGAGGCGAGCCGAAACACTGTGAAAAGCGGAGGCGGATTTAATCCGCCCCCGCTTTTTATCCGATCCAATAGGTAACATACGCCTCTCCCCGATGATACCCCAGCTTCTCCGCCAGGGCCGCGCTCCTCAGATCGATGGCATCCCAGCTGGGGTACAGCCCCCGGTCCAGGCACTCCAGGATCAGCCGCGCCCCGCAGGCGGCGGCCAGCCCCTTCCGCCGGTGGTCAGCCCGGGTGTCGATCTCGATCTCAATGCCGCCCCGGTACACGCAGTAGGACCCCGCCCCCGCCACGGGCACGCCCTCATACAGCG
>VSNB01000003.1 GCA_009774055.1 Clostridiales bacterium | reverse complement strand
TACTTCCTGGCGAAACCTCGCCCCGGCACTGGTATACTTTGTGGCGAAATTTGGCCCTTTTTACTTGACTGCTTACATTCGCATCCTCCACAGTAACAGCGATTGGGAAAGCGTCCGGATGCTCATGGTATTCCCATGCCTTTGCCCATTCGTCCGCCGGGGCAGGAGCCTGAAGCAGTTCATAAATATAGTTGTGCATCTGTTTTTCTCCTCGAAATAGGGGGTGGACGGCTGATTGCGCAGCCGTCCACCGTCATCAAAATTATTTGTCGGGAGTTTCCTCCCACACATCGCAGTCATAGCCGTCCGGGGTGTCAAAGCCGATGACCCGCTCTACCTCCGGCAACTTGAGCCTGACAATTCGATAGTCGTTCCCACACTGACGATGGATAAAATCCACCTTCGCATAGCGCAGACTGTCAAAGGTCAGCATCTGCTCCAGGCTGGTTCTTTGCTGGCAGGAACCAGGGCCATAGCCAAAGTCTGTACCGAACAGAAATTCGCCCGTCTCAATGTTTTGAATTGCGTACACGCACACCACCTCCTAAAGCACGATCCACCAATCCGGCGCAATATACATCCCATCGCCCAGCTCGGTCAGACCATACCCGGTCAGTTCATCCCACGGCCAGCTTACAGGGATCTGTTTCCAGCTGCCGTCCTCAATGCGTACATCAAGTGTACTCTCCTGGCCGTGCGTAAGGTCTGAATCGGTAAGTTCCACCTGAATTACCTTGCGCGTTACAGTACCGTCCGTCATAAAGGCAGGACGGCCAGCGGCCAGTGCCTCTGTGATACAGCTGAGAATCTGCTTTGTATTTTTTATGCTTGTCACCTCCCGTCACACGGCAGGACAGCCCAATGCTAACGCCATAGCAGCAGGGTTCATAAGTCCGTCTGGGCTGATGTTGTGGGTGCCGGTGCTGCATAGGTCCTTGTCAGGCATATTCTGCCGCCCCTCTCTTTACCAACTCCGCACAGATGGCCTCATATCGCTCTGTGGCCTGTTCCAACGCCTTTGCCTCCTGGCTTGTAAGGAATTTATTCCCGTCCCCGCAGGGCCTTGTAGCTCTTTTGTAATAATCGGAAAAGGCGGCATCCAGCATTTCCAGGAGCTTTCCGGTCGTGTAGCTACTGTAATCCGGCATCCAACTCCACCTCATTCCGGGCATCTGTAAGGCACTTCTCAAGCCGCTGCCGGCCATATGTCTTTTCAACGCGGTTCTGGTTCTCGCCCTTGAAGCAGTAGCCATCGAAGCGGAACTGCCCGTCTCCTGTCCTGTGGAATGTCGTGTAGGTGGCGCGGTACTTCCCACTGTCGTCCGGTTCGCAGCTATGCTCCTCTCCGGACTGCACGCAGTCGGAGCGGAGCGTAACGGGAGGGACCACGTTCACGAAGTAATCCACAACGTCCTCCCCTACAGTATCGCCGGGAAAACAGTATTCGTCGAAATTAAGGCCGCTCCCATACCAACTCTCCATCGTTTTGACCGCAATGCCGCTGGTGATTTTATCCCGCTCCGCCAACAGCAGCTCAAGGATGTCGAGCTGCTGCTGGGCGGTGAGCTTCACATCGTCTCCGTCGTTGCAGGGAAACGTCTTGATCCCGCACAGGAGCAGGTCTGCGTCCACAACGCAGGTGGTGATGTACTGGCTGTGCTTGCTGATGTCAAACTCGACGGACTCCCTGCTGTCGCAGGTGCCGCGCAAATACTTATACTGTGCCATTTATCCGGTTCTCCTTCCGTATTTCCCAACGCTGTGTGTGGGCGTCAGGTTCGTAACTGAAACTGGCGTCAAACACGAATTTACCAGTTTTCACATTTTGAATTGCGTATATGTGCGCCAACTTCTATCTTGATTTCTGCCGGCCTATTGGCTAGGCCGCATCCGGAGACTGGTCAAGCACACTCGAATACAGGCATATCTGAGTTTCCGCCGGTGGTGCTTCCTTGGGTGCCTGCCGCTGCTGGAGCAGTTCGTCAATCCGATCCCCGCCCAGCAGCTTTTCCGCCCGGCGTTTCCATATATCCTCCAGGCCATCCCAGCCGTGAGCCAGGACCATAGCCTCAGCTTTTCGGATGCGGCGGGCCTTTGCCGCCTCACGCCTTGCCCGCTTCTGGGCCTTGGCCGCTTTCAGGCTGTCGGCCGCGTGAATGACCTCTATGCCGTTGGCGACATCCTGAAGATCCTGTAAAATGTCCCGCTTATCCACTCTTGCGGCTCGAAGATTGATGATCTCGATTTCCAGCGATTTGTCAAAAAACAGATCATGGTGGAATTCTGATCTGACACGATCTTCGATACGGCCCCGTCCATATTTGACAATGGCCTCGCACAGTGTCAGCGACGCGGTACTACCCAACAGCTTACAGCCCTTCTCCACGATTGTCTTCCGCTGGTCTGGGAATAGGCCCTCGCCTTTTACAGTCCAGGACCTTCGCAGATCGTAAAACACATTTCCTTTTCGCGTATCCAGCTCTTTTGCCAGAACATCGCAATAGGAGCAGCAGCCCAGATTGGCGCAGTCTATCGGGTCATAGAACGCCCTCCAGGTTTTTGTTGTCCGGCCATACCGACTCTGCTGACGGCATACGCGCCCGTTATGCTGGGCCTTAAATACTTCCCAGCGTTCGCCGGCTTCTTTCCACAAACGGTCATGGGCCTCATCAATACTGCCCTCATAGGTGTATGGTCTGTCTACCTGATGGCAGGCGCATTGATAGACCACATCATTCGAGTGCAAGTCGTACCGCTCATTGCACAGAAGCGGGTCCCGCAGCGGGCAGGGAGCGGAGGGAAACACGGGACAGCAAATCACTGGGTTCCCATTCTCCGGCCGCCAGTCAACGCCCTGGTAGGACATATAGCCGTTCAAAAAGTGTCTGCCGTCAGCCAGCAAACCGCAGGGTGTCTCCCAGACCATAGAACGTATCGCCTCGCCGGTATAGGTCCAGCCGCCATAGTAGTCCTTGTATGGATGTGTCCCCGGTGGGGTATCCTCTGGCTTCCAGCCCTCCGCCAATAGCCGGCGGGTAAGTTCGTTGACCTCCTTCATATCCCTGGACACGGGATCAGTCCGAAGTGGTTCTTCATGGTGCCTCTCAACTCCTCCACATCAATCCCATATTCTTTTGAAATACAAGCCTCACAGAAAATGGCTTTGTAGGCCAGCGCCCGGCTGCACCGCTTGTCCCAGGAGTTCACCTTCCCGCCGCAAACAGGGCAGGAGATGTCGGGATACCAGCGCAGCTTGGCTGGAGCTGAATAGTTGCGGTCATCCATTGGACGTTCCCAGGGGCCGGTCCGACTGGTCGGTGAAGCCATGGGCGATCAGAAGCGCGGAAACTTCGTCCGGTGTCGGTATGTGGTTCTGGCTCATTTGCGTCAACTGCTCCAGCACCGATACAAAGGTAGGCGTCCGGAACAGCGGCCACGCCTCATCGAACATCTCCAGACGTGGAGTCGACTTATTGCTGATCATGTGCCAGCGAATCGCCATCTCACACAGGCAGCCGCCCTGGACACACTGGATACCCAGCATGATTTCATCCACGCCGTCCAGTGGGACAACTTTGGCATAATCCTGACGAGAAAAGCAGGTAAAGCCCCAGAAATATTCTCCCCAATCATCTCTGGGGAAACAGGCGTTCAGCTCTGCGGTGTCCGCTGGGGACAGTGCGTAGATACGGTCTGCGGCCATCACGACCACCTCTGGCGTACAAGGAGACAGCGGACCCTCCGCAGTTTCCGGCACAGCAATAGGCTTGGCGCTGTCCGGCAGGGCGGGATACGGATTACCGTCCCCATCATGCACATCGTAGTGCCGGTCGAATACCTTGCTGTAGCCTTCCTTACCGATGGCGCCGCAGTCGGGACAAGTCCATTCATAGACACCCCCATCGTCCAGAGGTTTATCGTTGCCGTACTCCAGTTCACCGCCGCAGATGGGGCAGACACCCTCTTCGTCGGCGTCCTGGTTTTTCATCTTCATGCTGCCGCACCGGAGACAGCGGATCAGCTCTGCCGTCTCCAGCGAGGCCAGTTCTTTAGCGGTTGTCATAACCTCATGGAGCTTTTCTTTTGTGTAAAAACCACCAATGCTGGCTATGTAGCCCGCCATCAGCACCGATTCGTCCTCGGTTTGGAGCATCATGCGGCCATTCTGCCACAGTAGCTCCAGCGCCGTGAGCAAGGTCACGCGGTCACTGCGGGCCAGCTTGTCAAATCGCTCAAAATCCATAGCACACACTCCTCATATAATAAAATCACAGCAGATATGTCTGCTTTCTGTCAAAGGGTACGTTGGTACTGCCTACATAGGGCATGACGTGTCATCCAACTCGGGTATCACGATTTTCATCGGATCATAGATGCAGACCGGCTGGAGCTTCCAGTGCCAGTCCTCACTTGAATCAGTCAGCCAAGCGGAATCCTGGCGGGCTCCGTAATGTTCTTCCTCAAACACTTCTTTCGTGGCCGTGAAGTGCGCTTTCAACTGACTGGCATCAAGCTCACCTGTTTCAGCCAGTCGGGACAGCATATAATCCCGCGCACTGTAATAGGTGTAAAACAGCTTCGGCACCGAAATATTGCAGTCGCTGCACTCGATCAGCAGATAGCCAGCGATGCCGCAGTCCTCCACAACCCAGCCGTCCTTGCCGCCATGCTCCTCCTTCATAAGCAAATCCAAGCGGAGGTAGGGGTCAGTGCCGTCCAGACATCTCCCATAAATGGAATAGCCGCCCTTGCCGGGCTGGAATGCCTTGTTGTCACTGGAAATGATATAGGTACGGCTGCTCCAGGAATAGTCTTTTTTTGCGGTGGAGCCAAAGGAGGCAAACGTGATGCAGGCAATCAGGTGGGTTCCGGGGTGCTCCTGCTCATGCTGGGAAAGCAAATGTTTTAATTGCTTGTAATCCATAAATCACCAGTCCTTTCTAAATAAAAGGAACCGGCAGACTTCATTGGCATAGTCTGTCGGTTCCTTCGTTCATTTGTCCCGCAGGATTGCGGAGATCGTCATTCTGTAATGGCTGTCTTTCGACCAGGCAGCCCAAACACCGGCCACTGCTCCACATAGCTGAAATCATAGCAGCCCTCGGCGGTCCTTTGGTCAATGGGGCTCACCCCCAAAACATGGCCGCCAAATTTTGCGATGTCGCCGGCGAGAAACTGCTCGGCCTCCTGGATGGACGGCGCTCTTATGCCGCGAATACACATCCAAATGTCGTTATAGCTCTCCTTCGGGCCATCGCCAATGCAAATCTCAAAATACTGCTGTTCCATTCCTTACTCCTTATGCGGCGTCCTGCATAGGCAGGACGCTGGTATAGGCCATTTTTCCGCAGGCATCCTGGAGCAGATGTGCCATACAGTTGTCAAACGCAAAGCATGGTGCATTGTAGCCAACCAGATAGCCGTGCATATTGGTCGTGCGGTAGACAAAACGCACGCCGCAGAGGGTATAGAGCACCACAACCGCGTAGAGCGTCAGGCTTAATGTGTCGTCGTATGGCAGAATCTCCGCCTCAGCCCGGCAAAAGGGGGTGTCATAAGCTGTGAGCACGGCGCTGATCCGCCTGCTGTTCTCTTCCTGGTGTGCCCGGAAGTGGCGGATGGCCCGCAAATGGTCGTGCAGGCTGTTAATGTAGTTCCGCCGGTCCAATCCGATATACAGTCTCCGGCCGCTGCCAAATACCAGCGTATAGTCCCAGTGCCCGCAGTATTTCCCAGTGCAGGGCCTGTGCTCCACCTGGTAGGAATCCTCTCCAAACAGCTCTTGCAGTTCCAGCTCCAGCGGGCGGGCAATCTCTTTGTCAGTCATAATTTCCTCTCTTTCTGTCACCAGTGTCAAATATCTCCCAATCCAGGTCAGAGGTATAGGCCGCATCCGTCAGGATACCGCATCCGCCGCAGTTTATATCGGACGGCTCAATTTCATCCTCCGGCATTCTCTCACCCCGCCTTTTTCATGGGTGCCAAAGGGACGCCATGTGTGTTCTCCGGCACTACGCGCCAATGTTCCGGGTGCTTCTGGCCCATGCGCACCTGTTCAAGCAGTTCAAAGCTGCCGCATGTGGCGTACCGCGTCCAGAGTATTTGGAACGACCCTGCCTTTTTTCGGATGGTCTGCTTTTCCAGACAATAGGCCATTACGAGCTTCTCCACAGTTTTCTTCGCAAATTTCATACGTCCCCACTACCTGTCAATTCCTTCAGCTGCTCCAGATTGGAGCGGAACTGTGGCAGGAACGGCTGATCCAAGTCGTAATTGTAGTAGCGGTAGTAGAGAAACTGGAACAGCAGGCTCTGGAATTTCTCCGTGCCCATAGCCTGGATATTCCGGTTGAGGAGCGGGAGTATAACAAAGTCCGCTTTTAGGGCTTCTCTGAACTCCTGGGTGAAGTTCTCCGAGAGCCAGTTTCGGACCGTCACCAAACCATCCGTGAAGTGGTGGGGCTTCTCTTTGCAAAGCAAGTACCGAAAGTCCCGGCCCCGCTCACCTGGCCCGACAGAAAATGGATACATCCGGCAGACCCGGGGGCGCGCCTCATACACCGAACACCGTCCCTTCTTTAAGAATGCACATACGTCAAAGGGATCGGCTGTGTTCAGCAGGAAGATGGGAAAATTGTCCGAAAGCCACGCGGCGTGAGCGTACTGAGCCAGCACATCTTCAATGCCGGACACTGGTTCCCCCTGGTCACGCAGATGCCGGGCCAAGTGGTAGCAATCCAACGGTTCCAGCATGATACTGTCTTTTACATAACGGCAGCAGCCACCGCACAGCTGGCAGTGGAATGGAACCTTTTCATTCAGGGACACAGCCCTTATGGTTTCCAAGTGGCTTACCTCCTTCATAACGTGCGAGAGCGCACCAGGGAACAGTTCTCCCATAGTGCGCTCTCCATATCTGTCAGGCCGCCAAACCCAGAACCGGGCGGCAGTCAGCCGCCTGGCTCATAGGGTTTAACAGCAGCCGGTAGTGGGTATTCTCCGTCTCAAAACGGATATTGCCTGGCTGTATGCTGTGGACCGCCACGACTTTGGAGGTGCGGGTATAACCTCCACCGTGAAGAATAACGGCCCGGCAGCCGATACACAGCGGGAACAGCAACGTGCCGCTCAAAGTTGCAAATCTCTTGCTTTCCATGCTCTTGCCTCCTTCTTTTTTGCCTCCATATCCTTCATGCCTCATTTGGATAGAGTTGAAAGTAAACCCGGTACAGCTCTTTCAGCAGCCTGCGCACCCGTTTGGGCTTCATGCCACTCTGCCGGGCCGCCTCCGCGATGGAACAGCCTTGCAGACGCAGGGCCGCCAATTCATACTGCGGCCGGCTGGCGACGGAGGCCAGGTCGTGTAAAAACAACCTGGCCTCCAGCTCCTCCATTGGGTCTTTCCTTGGCATAGTCTCCAGATAGCGATGCTCCGCCTGCATCCGTTGGGCCTCAGCCCGTTGAAACACGGCAATGCTCCGCTCCATGGACTTCCACGCGATGGTAGAAAAGGCGTATTGGCGCAGCTTCGGCCGCGTCAAATACCGCCTGACTGCGGATAAATACCCCATAGCGGCAATGTCGTAGTATTCACGGTCATCCCAGCCCTGTTTGTTCAGGAATGAGAAAATCAGCCCGTGATTGTCTGCCGCGAACCGGCGCTGTTCCTCTGTCAGCGGCCCTGTTCGCGTTACAGCGGCAACTCTTCCCGGCCGCCGTCAATCTCGGCGCCGACCTCGAAGTGGCCCTCGTTTTCAGGCATGACCCTGGCCGGATGCTCCATCTCTACGCCGCTGCCAGCCTCCGCCTCAATGTTCTCGGTACGCTGCTCCAGGATCAGCTCGATCTGCTCCTTGAAGCTGTTGGCGTAGGCCCGAATCTGCGCCAGCTCATCGCCGGTGAAGTCATAGAGCCGCTTGAACGTGGCAACGGAGTAATCATCCTTCCCGTTGTTCTTCTTTTTCAGCCCAATCTGCACCACACTACCGCAGATACCGCGACGCCGGGCGACAAACGCGGCGTTCACGAACTGCGTGTAGGGCGTGATGCTGGTGGGGGACAGGGACAGCTGGATGGGCATGGCCTCTCCGCTGCGGAGCAGATAAATGACCCGCTGGTTCTTGCAGGCTTTGCCCCGACCGGTTCCCTTGGTATCGCTGCCATAGCGGTTGTAGGGACAGTCGGTACAGAGGCCGCCGGGAGCGCCGTAGCCCACCTTGCCGTCCGTGGACTGGCAGGAGGGCGGGGTATTGTCGTCATAGTCCTCGCCGGCAGGCCAGTAGGAGTTGGCGTTGTGGCTGTAGACGATGACGCCCTCCAGGGTCTTGGAGTAGTCCGGGTTGTCCGGGTCCTCGCTGGGCAGCTCAAACTGGACCTGCCCGCCGCTGGGGATCTTCACGCGCTGGAAGCCCAGCTGGAGGCCATCGATGTCCCCCGCCAGCTCTTCCTTGGTAAAGCCGGTGTCAGTGGCCGCCACGTCGGGCAGCAGGAAAGGAGTACGCTCCATCATAGCAGTAGTCTGAGTGTTCATGTATAAGTCCTCCTAAACAAAATATTTCCTACACAGCCGTTAAGCGGCCATGCGGGTGACTTGGTTGATATGCCGGAACAGCTCCGGCGACATGGTGATAATCTGATACCCTATCTCCTCCAGCTTAGACGCCCGGTCGTAGCTCTCCACGTCCTGACTGTGCCGGGTGACGGCGTTGGCAAGGCCGTAGAGGGTGTAGTCAGTGCCCTCGATCAGCCTCTGAAGCACGCCATCGCTCTCCGCCTCCGTGATCCCCATGCTGGAGCTTGCCAGCTTGACCACAGCGGGGAGGTCAGCGGTGTTCAGCTTCTTGTCCGTGCTCTCCCGCAGCTTATCCAGAATCTTGGCGAATCTGGCTTCGTCCATAGCGGCCTTTACCGTATCCTGCACCTTCATGATGAATGCTTTGTCATCGGCCGCCAGCGTTTCCTTGGAGTAGACCAGCAGGTTTTCATCCGCACTGCTGATCCGTCCAATGTGGTTGCGGCGGGTGCGGGCGCGGGCCTCGTTGACCGTCATGCCGTTGGAGCAGACCAGACGATAGATCAGGGGCTGGATGCATACCGCGCCCTGGCCCGTCTCACTGTTGGAGATGACCACACCGGACTGAACAATGTCGCCGGGAACCACCTCGTCGGTGAGCCGGGGGTTGACCACCTTGATATACATGTAGTCATCCGAGAGATTGCAGCTCTCAAAGATGGCGTCCGGCATCGCCTCAATAATGGGCAGGGTGATCTGGGCGATGTCGATGTTGTCAATACGCCGGTAGCGGTTGCTGAGAAAGGCCCTGGCCCGTCCGTCAATAGTGCGGATCATCCGCTGCTCCGGCCCCTTCTGGAGCCAGGTGTTGACGTTCTGAGCCAGCAGACCAATGTTCTCCTGACACATCCGCTCATAATACTTCCAGGGGATGTTCAGGTAGGTGCCCATCTGCCGGTGGGCGGTGGGCAGGATGTCCAGCGGCTCTACCCGGTCCGTACCGGACTCGTCCAGAAGCCGCAGGGTGGGGATGCCATCGCAGGTCTCCATGTGGAGATTGGACGTGCTCACCAGATAATCCGCCTTGGCCTGACTCTGCCGCATGATCTCCTTGGCCGCCTCCTGGATTGTCATTCCTTGCTTCATTTTGTTGATCCCTCGCTTTCTTTTACCATGTCACGGCGATGCAGTCATTCTGCACCGCGGCCGCCAGACCGTCCCGCTCCAAAAGCTCCGCCAGTTCGGGCCAAAGACCCTTGGCCGGGAAGCCGGGAAGCACGCCCTGCTTGACTTCTTTTCCATCCGTCTGGGGACAGATACAGATAGAGCCGTCTTCCCGCACGGTCAGGGAGTTGTGTCCTCTGGAATCCAGATCGGCCACCAACTTCCCCAGCGCGTCGCGGCCCTGGGCCTCATACCAGACCTCGTGATCCGGCTTCTGTTGGTTGGGGGCGGCGGGCGGCTCCTTCGACTCCTGCATCGAAACCATCTTGACCAGCGCACAGGAGAGTTTGCCGCTCTGATCCACCGTCACGTCGGCATATTCGTAGTCGGGAACACCGAAAACGCGGATGCGTCCGGTACCGCCCTGTGCTACGAACAGGGCAGGATCGCGCATCATCCACTCCCACCGCGCGTCGGGATAGCCGGTCTTCAGACAGGCGGACACCCGGTAGTTGACGTGGTGAAGCAGGGTCTGAGCCAGAGAGCGGTTGAAGCTCTCCGCCCGTTCCTGCCGGCGCTGGGCCTGCAATGTGCGGCGGAATGGGAGTACCTGGGTCCACAGGAGCCACAGGCCCCACACCGCGAAGGTCCCGATCAGCAACGGGAGCTGCCAGGGGCCGCGCACCAGGGCAAGGATTGCGATGACAACGCCGGTCAGCAGTCCGATACTGCCGCCAATGGTCTTCTTCTGTTTCATTTCATTAGCCACCTTTACTTTTTTTCTCTGGAAACAAAAAAAGAGGCATGATACCCACTCCCATTGCTGGAATATGTGGTATCATGCCTCTTCAATTTGCCGGAGCTTTTCCCCGGCGGCGTCCCAATTCGGTGGGACATGGTTCACTCTGCCAAACACGCTCTTTGCATCATCCTCTCCGCCCATTGGGCCTTCGTTTATATATAAAAAGTACCGATTTGGGCAGACTGCTCCCTTGAACAGCGCAGTCCGGTCAATCGGTACTTGCGTACAACCTTAACAACGTATGCAATGCGGGTGCCTCCCCGGTCCCAAGCCCTGCGGGCTCGGCTCCGCGTTTCAGCGGAGAACGCACAAACAATCAATTACAAGATCAATATAGCACAACATATTGTGTTTGTCAACATTTGATTTTCATTATATTGTATTTCCACTTTGCGGGAGCACAATGCCGAGGTTATTCTTTGGGTTGCTCTGTGATTTACTGCTCCACCCCACGATAAACTCTATAAAAAAATTTACAAATTACTGTCCAAAATCGCCCCAGCTGCTCCGTTCATATATATAGACAGGTATAAACAAGGCAATTTTTTGTTCATATAAATGTTAATAGTTTTCAATTTAATACATCATTATATGCAGTTAGATTGTATTCTTGTGGTTTTGACCATAGAATAAATATTTTTGTAGGGGGGGACAACACATGTGGAAAAGCCATGCTCTTTGCTCTTGGAATTCGACTTGTCGTGGTCCATGAGGTATCGTATCCAGATATTTTAATACCAATTTATCGTAAGGACAAAATGGTATTAAACGGAAACCCCTTTGTCGATCAAAACAAATTAAATGAATTGAAGGGAAATTATTATGAAAAAGCGAATTTTCTCTATCTTTATGTCGGTACTTATGGTGATGTCCTTGATGTCAACGGTTGCTTTTGCAGCCGAGATTGAGACGGCTGATCCGTCTAGTACCACACGGGCTTCCTCCAGCTCGTTTACTGGATTCCTGATGAATAAGGCGACTATTACACCTGTTGTTGTGAGAGAAGGCTCCTCGTATCAGATGGCACTGAAGAACTATGCAAAGACGACAACCTTTAGTGGCTCTCATCACAATATAGCACGGTGGAACTCATATTCTATCAGTGGATTTAACCAGTATATTATTGATAACAATTACAAGATGGTAGGCTGGAATATTAGTGTTTCCGGGAAATATGCTGTTGCCAACGAGGGAAGCGTTATCCCGGCTGATCGGCTTTGGACATTTGAATATACAGCCGGAAATGATCCTACCGTCAAGGAAAATATCCAGTATTTTGAGAATATGCCTGTCACAATCTCCTGGTTTGCGGCACTTCCGGATGAACTGACAGACTATAATTCCGTGGATACCGAACTTAATTGCGTGACAACATATATCCCTGGTATCGGTAGCGGTTTTAAGACACAGAATGATTCATTGGATGTTTCTTTGACGTACTGGCCTAAGTATGGGGTGAACGCATGACATCGGGAGTACTTGGCGTAAGGCCGCAGAATATTAATTTTATTGCGGCAGGAGCGCAAGGTAATAAACCCAGTTATCGAGCAGGTTGCACTGGAAAAAGTGTGGATACATATATTTCCGATTTTGGGGAGTATAGAGTAAAACCGGAGACTAAAAAATTCACGCCTGAGATGGCTGAGTCCCTGGCGAACAAGTACGATGTGAAAAATATGACCCGAGATGAGTACGGAAATCTCCTTAAAGAGCTGCGAGATTCAGGGGTTATATCGTCTAAAGACTTCAGCGTTGGTTTTGGCGGAGCTGTACCTTATGGTGGGCCATCTGGCCTTACGATTGGTGCATCTGATGATCCAAGTCTGGATTCCTGGCCTGATGGCAAAGAGAAGGTAGATTTTACAAAATTGCTTCGCTCTTGTGCGCATTATTGTAAAAATTTTTCCTACTCGAAAGATGATGATGGGAAAGGCGAAGAAATTTGCAAGTCGATGTCTGATTCATATGATCGGTTATTAGAAATCTTCGATCAAATAGGAAGGGCATCAAAACAAATTAAATGAATTGAAGGGAGATTATTATGAAAAAGCGTTTATTAGCGGGCCTGTTGGCTGCAATGATGATGGTGTCCATGTTGGCCACAACTGCTTTCGCCGCGGGCCCGGTGGCAGATGAGGAGCCGGAGGTTTATTCTGTCACAGTGAGTGCTGCTGATCTGCTGGCTTTTGGCGAGAGTTCAATGTCAAAGACGGTTGCACCTTCTCTTGGACTGAACAGCGGAAGTGAATGGTCTTTACCTGTGACAGCTAGGTTCTCTACTATTCCCACTGGTGCCACTGTTGTAAAAGTCAAGGCTTCCTTGGGGAAACCTACTTCTTCTGGTCCGATTACTGCTGTGATTAGTGTTGATAGATTTAGGCTTACAGCACCGGACGGAAAGTCTGTTGATCTTGCCCGTTCTACTATGGCTTCGGAGACCACTGCTTTCAATGGAAATGTGGCTAAGGGGAATTGGCAACTGAGCATTTACGGTCAGCATGTTGGTTCCGGCTATAGTGCGATTAAGTTCCCCAATGCGACTATTACCATTTATTACACGGTTTAACTCAGATGCGAATTGGTGGAGTAGGTAGTCCTCTGGAAGCAGCTAAGTGGGGCGAAACACCTATAATTAAGAAAAAAGCTGTAGCCGCTTCCCAAAATGCAATGACAGACGATTTTGTTGAGAAACTCCAGGAGTTAGCGCGGAAAGATGCTCAAAATGGTGTTTACATGAGCAAAGAAGCGATTAACCTCCGTCATGCACAGATGGGCAAGTATGTTTCTCCTGACCGTTCTGCTCCGATTGCACAGATGTCCCAGGAGCTGAAGAAAGCAGCGCAGGAGCATAAAGAGGAACAGGACCCTACATTGGAATTTCTCGACAGAATGATAGCACAACTCAAAGGCAAAGGAAAACCGAGCCGCATTGTGAAATCTTTCAGCGGGCTGGCTGGCGGTTGTTCCGGGGACCTTAACAGCACCCCTGAGAGTCAGTCCGCAACCGTATATTCACCTGATGGGGAGCAAATTGCGCACTATAATTCAGGCAACATTGGCGGTTGGATAAATTTAACTACCAGAGCAGAAAATCAGTTCCTTGGGGATTCCAATGATGCTTATAAGCAAGCTTGGGATGCTGCGCGTGCGGAGATTAAGAATGCAGCGCAGAAACAACCAGTGGCTTGCGAAGGTGAAGCTGCGATTTTTGATGTTCGTGCCTGATAAGGTTTAGGTTTGCCGTCCGGCTGCCCTTTTTCAAAGGGCAAAGAGGACTAGGGAGCCGCCCGCAGGCGGCAGGGGCAACGCCCCTCTGGAGTTGGCCGGTTGGTAGCAACCGACCAGCTCCAGCAACTTCCTGCGGGAGCGCACAAAGCACTTTCGCACTGATGCCCCAACGGGGTGGCGGTGTGAAAGTGCTTTTATTTAGAAGCTGTACCAATAGGGGGCGGTGCATAGCTTGGCGAGAAGATTTTTCGCCTGGCAAGGAAGAAAGGCGCAGGAAGCCTGACGGATTTCAAGCCTTTCTGACACGCTCCGGACGGAAAATGTTCCGTCAAGATATGTGCCGAAGCCTATTGGTACAGCTTGTTGCTTTCTCACCGAGAAAGCAACAAGCTGTTATTTAATATGTATGTCTTAGGATGCTGGCAATGGATATATCCACCGTTTTCTCTATGAAAAAGCACCACCTATGCTATTTATAGGCATAGGCGGTGCTCCAACTTTATACCTCCACAAACAGTCCAACCGGACAGACATCCGAAAAGCCGGGGGTGGAGATGTACCAGCAGGCCGGACCGGTTTCGTTCCAGCCTACCTCCGGTACTTGTGTACAACCCTAACAACGTATGCAATGCGGGTGCCTCCCCGGTCCCAAGCCCTGCGGGCTCGGCTCCGCGTTTCAGCGGAGAACGCACAAACAATCAATTACAAAAACACTATACCACAATATCCTGTGGATGTTAACGATTTATTTTCATTATATTGTATTTCTGCTTTGTAAAAGCAGAACGCCAAGGTTTGCATCTGTTATCTGCCATTGTTGATATATAAATTGCCACCGCTCCTACTGTAAATATTCTGATGCAGAGGACGCAGAGTCATCGCTACTTTGCATCTACCATTATTGTTTAATTAGCGTCCAAAACCGGTAGGCTACTTCGTTATATATAGTGTAAGGGACAGACTAAAGACTCGCAGGTAAGCAGGTAAAGCATGTTAGAAAGTATTGTTGATGTTATGTTGCTTTTCTGTAATATTGCGACTTCTTAATAAGTTAGGTAGGTGATAACCAAAATTTTTCTTACATCTTCCATAAAGAAATTGTACGTAATATAAGGAGGTTTACCCATGAAAAAATATTCATCACTCGCTTTAGCGTTGGTCATGGCGTTCTGTTGTACGAGTGTGGCATTTGCTACAACGCAAAACAATGCTCCATCCTATGACTCATGCATTGCGGATGTAGTGGATGCCAGCGGAACGGAATATTTGTTCGATCCAGAAACAAACGAGTACCTTCCCATTTGTCATGTTGAAGACGAGGTGGCCGCTATTTCTTTAAAGAATGGACATGACTACGAATTTGAGACTAAGTTCGAACAAAAGCGGTTGAGTGATGCTTTAATGTCAAAAGGCGTGATGCAAGTAGATTCTGAATCGAATACTCCCATCCCTGGTGGGGTAGGGTATGGCGCTTATTTTACATCAGACTTCCAATCTGATTTTACAACAGGTACCACATTATTCTATAACATAATCTGCCCATCCAAAGCAGGTGGCGATGTTGATGATCACCTCTATTTGACGAGTACTAATCGAGCTGCCAAAGGGGTTGAAGCGTTTATTTCTTATTACAAACAAGATAATCCTTACTTCAAAGTTTATGATTGGGCTCGGTCAAGCACAGATCGTTGGCAGGTATCAATGACATATGATGACTTAGCTGATTACCTAACAACGAAAACTATTAGTGGAGTTAACAGACAGTGTGTTACAGTTCAGAACCGAACTGCACAATCATCTTCGACTGAATGGAAGAACATTGTCTGGCTAAAGAACTATAAAACGAATTCGTATGATCAGGTATATACATATACATACAAGGCAACATTGTCTGATCAACGTGATTCGCATTATGGTTCATGGGGACCAATAGTAGAAACTTTTCAAGATTCCTACAATAAGGATACAAATATTATCGGATTCTATAATATAAATTTGATGTCAAAGACCACAGCCTATTCAAACAACACTTGGCAAGAGTGGGAGCTGTTAACTGACGAGGTTAGCTATATCAGAAATGATAAACTTGGATTTAGTACCGTATTCCTATCCCCTAACTACACATTTGGCGTTCATTAAAGTGAATTTGTAAACAATTTGACTTATGCATGGGACTCTAAATAGTAGGAGTGCAGTACATGAAAAAATGGATTATCCTTGCCTTAATAATCGTTTGTTTAATATCATTAGTTGGATGCCGTCCTGATAAACAAACGCCTCAACCTAATCCCAGTGGGAAAATTGAGCGTACAGAAGAGCCGGATACATACCCCCCGACCAATATTGATCCGGGATATGACTTGGACGAACCCGGTGAACCGCCCAAATAGGAATGGCAGATCAGTTTCGTCCTCTGCTCAAGGCGATATTAGGACATAGTTTGTCTTTTCATTGTATGCTGCGGTTAACCATATATCTTTAGCTGTACCTTACACACAGAGAAGGGCGCTGGATTAAATCTAGCGCCCTTCTCCGCAAATACAGCCCTCTATTACTCTACCATATCCAATTGTACCATACCCATCCAGTTGATACAGTTGATGCAAACTCAGATTTCTACAAACAGCCCCACCGGACAGACATCCGAAAAACCGGGGGTAGAGATGTACCAGCAGGCCGGGCCGGTTTCGTTCCAGCCCACCTCCAGCGTGATGTCGTGCCAGCCGTCCGGGAACAGGGCCCGGAAGCACTCTCCGGCATGGATGCCGTAGCCGTCCAGCAGCAGGCGGGGATGGGGATCTGTGTCATTGGGACTGGGGAGTTTAAGCTGACTGATCTTCTTTGCCATAGGTGTATCCTCCTCTTTTTGTGTCGTTTTTAGATGGTTGTAGAATAACACATTTTCTGCGGTTTTATAGTCGAACCTTGTCAAACACGCTGGAAAATAATTTGCTTGCGCAAATACAGATTCGCAACCGCCGCTGTGATCTGCTCCCGGCTTTTCGCCGTCAGCATCATATCCGCGATGTTGTCGCTGGTGGTGTCGTCATCATTGTAGAGGGCATCCATCAGCTTTTCATCGGTGGAGATGTCCCGAACCCCCAGCTCGGCGCACTTGATCAGCTCGGCGGTGGACAGCAGCGCCTGACGGGACAGCGCCATCACCTGGGCCTCCTGCTCGTTGGGGTGGTCTCTTTGGAACAGCGCCTTGGCTTTGGAGACAGAGACACCCTTTTGTACCGTCAGCTTCAAAAACGCCGTCAGTTTCAGCGGCAGGCTCTCGGACAGCGGGACTACATACAGCCCGCCCAGCAGGTCATACAGCGCCTCGAAGTCCGTCTCGCCCGTCCCGGAAGCCACCAGCCCACGAGTGCAGAGACGGCCCAGGCAGTTCTCCAGCGTCCGCAGGGCGGGAATGGCACAGTCCTGGTCCAGCTTGTGATACTCTGCCTCGATCTGGGTGAAGTCCAGTAGCCGCCAGTTGAGGGCAGTCCAAAGGGCCATCTCTTGAATGTCCACACAGTATTCCTTTTGGTTGATGATGATGACCGGGTAGCTCCGGCCCAGACCGCTGCTTCTGCGCTGGAAGTGGCCCAGCGCGGTATAGTAAGTATGAGAACTCATAAGAAAACCTCCTGAATTTTTGTGATACTTTCTTTTACGGATTTGTGCTGCCGTTTTCAACAAGGAATAAATCTTTTTTCAGCTTCTGGGCCGCCCTGGAGATCCATGCTCCTACATGGTTGGGCTGGACGCCGTAGAGCTTGGCAATGTCCGTTCCGCTGTACCCGGCGATCTTTAGTTCCAGTGCCTCCACACCCAGCCGGGCCACGCCGCTGTACATCCGCTTGCCATACTCCAGCACCTGCTCCACATACAGGCTGCTCTCACCGTCCCAGGCCGCCGCACCGCGCTGGGACGCCTCAGCATTCCAATCCTCCAGGGATACCACCGGCGCTGTCCGGCTCTGAATTTTCCGGCAGTAGTCTACCAGATGGTTGCGGATGACCGAAGTTGCGTAAGAATGAAACTGCGCCCCCTGCTGTTCGTCGAAGGTCTCCGCCGCCCGCCAAAGGGCAATACAGCCCTCTTGGTAGAGATCATCGTACTCCAGACCGCACACGCCTGAATTGACATGAATGAAGTAACGGATGACCCAATGAACACAATTCAGATGATCCTCAATCAGTTGATCCCGTCTGTTCATAGCTGCACCTCCTATGCTGCGCGCCAGCCGGCGCTGGTGAAACGGCCGCACAAGCTGATGACCTGCTCACAGCGGTACGCCGAGAAGCGGCCAATATGGGCTTCGCTCTCCGGTAGACTGAGCTGCACCTGGAGCCAGCGGTAGGCTTCCTTGCGGGTCATAAGGCCCTGCTCCCAGAGCCGGTTCAGCGCGATATGGGCCTGCCGCCGCTTCTGACGCAGGGACCGGTCTGCCAGCGTACCCATAGGCAGGTGGCTGTCCCGGTGGGCGGACACATAGGCATCGCAGGCGGGGAAGCGGGCACAGACGTAGACCTCCTCGCCGGGGGCGGCGTGCTTATGCACCAGCGATGCTGGCCGAAGGAGTGCCTGGGAACCGCAGTAGGGACATTTGATATTGATGCGTTTCATAGAATACCTTCTTTCTTTTGTGAGTTTTTTATGGGTACGAGAGCCGCCGCACAGAGGCATACCGCCTCCAAAAGCCACTGATAACAGCCGCTTTCTATGCAGGGAACCTTATTCGATTGTGTGGGTGTGCTAGGTTTATCCGGTTTTCAACTCTCACTTCAATACGCCCCTCGAAATCAAAAAATGGGCCCTTGATTTCGTGAACTTTTTGTAAACAATAAAAGAGCCAGCCCGAACAGGGTTCAGGCTGGCTCTTTGTAAAGTGATGTAAAGATTTAGTGGTGATGTTTATATATTTACAGCTCCTTCACAGAGCTGCTTCAGCGAATGCCCCTCGGCCGAAGGACATTGCCACAGCAGGTACTTACCATATAGGGCCTCGAAACCCGCCTCGGTGAGCTGGCCGCAGCACTCAGCGGGATCAATCTGCACTCCTGTCAGCTCGTAGAACTGCTGAACTGACAGAATAACCGGTTGGCCGTCCTGGTCAGCCGCCAGCAGATAACCGGGGTTGTCCGTTTCTCCTTGGCCGGAGATATGAACGGTGTTCCTCCAGTTGCCGGAGCAGGCGGTCAAAAATAGGTATAGCTGTTTGGTGGACGATGCCATAGTTTGATTACCTCCCATCTCAATAAAAGACTTGTAATAGGACGGAAAATTGTATATAATGAAAGCAAGAGAACGGCAGAAAAGGGGTTTATCATATGGCGGATATGAAATATACGGCAAAGGACAGCGTATTTAGCTTTATTTTCCGCCAGCCGGAGAACACCCGACATCTCTACCTGACCCTTCACCCGGAAGATGTCGATGTGACCGAAGCGGACTGTAAGCTGGTTACATTAGAACACATTCTTACCAACGGAATGACCAACGATCTTGGATTCCAGGTGCGGGACAAGTTGATTTTGTTGGTCGAGGCCCAGTCTAAATTCTCAATCAATATCGCCCTGCGGATGCTGCTCTATCTGGCCGCAACCTACAAAGAATATTTAGAGGAGCATAAACTTGACCTGTATGGGAGCAAGCCAGTTTCTATCCCCCGGCCTGAGTTGTATATGGTCTACACAGGCGCGCCGCGCCAGCTGCCGGAAATTCTTCGCCTGTCCGATATGTATGATGGGCTTGGAGGGGCGGAAGTAGAGATCAAAGTTCTGCGGAATACTGGAGCGGGAAATATTGTGGATCAATATATCCGTTTCTGCGAAATATCCGATGAACAGCGAAAGCAGTACGGCTATACAATGAAAGCAGTAGAAGAAACCCTGCGGATATGCTGTGATGAAAATATTTTGATGCCATTCCTGGCATCACGCCAGAAGGAGGTGCAGGACATCATGTTGACTTTGTTCAATCAGGAACGCATAACTGAAATCCACGAATATAACTTGATGAAGGACGCCAGACAGCAGGGACAGCAAGAAGGCCAGCAGGAGGGCCTTGAAAAAGGTATCCGTGCAATGGTCCTCACGCTGAAGGAATTTACGGCGGATAGAGCGGCTGTTGCTCAAAAGCTAGTGAAGCAGTTTGAATTGCTGCCGCAGACCGCAGAGGAAAAAGTCGCGCAATACTGGGAATCGTGAAATCAGTAAAACAGGGCCATACCTGATATGCAGGGTATGGCCCTGCTTTCTATCCAATGAGCCAGAACGGGCCTCCCGCTCCCGCTCGCTTGCTGGCCTCATTCAGAATGATGGACAGATCCCACAGCTTCTCGCTCCGCCGGTAGCTGGCAGGGTCAGCCACCAGAATCTGTCCGTCCTGCACACCCCGAAGGACAATGAAGTGCCCGCCGGAGGTAAAGTGTCCCTTGGTCATAATGGCGACCACCAGCTTCCCATCACTCAGGGCATCCAAGATGCGCTGCGGCTCCGAGGCAGTACACCCCTCCACGTTCAGCCCCCACGCCTTGGCCGCATTGGGGATCAGGGAGTGATAGGAACCGCTCTTGCTGCACCAGCCGCCGTTTTTGTAGGCCCACTCCGCCATTTCAACAGGGTCAACGATGTCATCCGTTAGAGAGGACACCACGATGGACATGGAGGTAGGGCCGCAGCCATATCCTCCGATATTGTCAGTCCCATAGGGTTTATTGGCCCAGCGTTCGTCCAACTGGTTGAAGTAGACCACCTCTGTGGCGCCGTCGGTAAAGCGGACGTTCCCCAGAGAGCCGATTGTTGTGCCGCCGTACTCCGTGTACTGAAACATCCCATCACCCAGGAACAGGCTGAGGTTCTGGGCATAGTCTTTGGCTATCGCTTTCTGGTCGTCGGTCAGGTGGAATACCGTATCGGCAAAGTAGCTCTCCCCATTGTAGGAGAGGGTGTAGATGTACCAGGTTTCCTCCTTCGTCTCCACCACGTCCTCTGTATCTGGATCGTCATCCTCCACCGTCCGAGTCTCGCTGGTGCGGGTGTAGGAGTAGAGGCTGCTCTTGCCCTGCCGAAGAACGGCCTGCATATCCGCCAGGGAAATAGTGTCCCAAGTGTCCCCCTTGGCGGCACAGTATTGAGCGATAAAGGAGTTGGTGTTGCTGCTCATGTCGGAGGCGTAGGGGTTGACGACCTCGTAGTTATCTCCGCCAGTGGCAGCAAAGTCCTGGGCGATCCGGGCCTCCGCATCGGTGATGCCCTCGCCCAGAATTTGATTGACGGCAAAAGCGATGTCGTTGGTGTTCTGGACGATGGAGGCATTGTCATTAAGAATGGGCTGGCCGGCACTGCCGCTGCTGGTCAGGCCGCCGAAGATCAGGGAGGGCAGCATGAGGACGAACAGCACCGGGAGCATGAGCAGAACAACGGCGGCGGCAAGGAACTTTTTGCCATGGTGTGCAGCATATATAGCAGCACCCGCCGCCGCACCGTAGGGCCCACCTACCGCTGCACCCTTTGCGGCGGCGGAGATGGCCTTGCCAGTTTTGATGGCTCCATGGATGATTTGGGCAGTGCTGGCCGCTTGGGACAGACTGCTTTTTTCTTGGTTATTCAGGACTTGGAACCTCCTATTGTGAATTCGGGGATTTACTGTTATAATGTCGCAGGTGATGATACCACTATGTCCCAGTATGACCAGCCGGTTCGAGTGCCGCTGACAGCAGAATAACCGGGGCTATGAAAAGCAGCTGTCAGGCATAGACCGCCCGCCCAATGGCGCCAATATGTTGGGCGAAGCAGGCCAGAAGCAGCGGATTAAAGATGCCGCAGGCCCCGGACACAATCATCTCCTCCGCTTGCTGCTGGGTGAACGCAGGCTTATAGACCCGCGGATGTACCAGAGCGTCAAATGCGTCCGCCAGCCCCACCACCTGTACCCAGGGCGTGATGCTGTCTCCGGCCAGTTGGTCCGGGTAGCCGCTGCCGTCCCAACGCTCGTGGTGGTGGCGGCACACATCACAGATCAGCGGGAACGCCTCGCACTCCCGGAGTTCCGGTATCTTCTCCAGCAGGTCACAGCCTTGAGTAGTGTGGGACTTCATGATGGAAAATTCCTCTTGGGTCAGCGAGCCGGGCTTATTGAGGATTTCCTGGGGGATGGCCCGCTTACCTACATCATGGAGCAGGGCCAGGGTGGAGTATAGCCGGATCTCCAGCGCAGACAGGGCCGGGATAACAGCGGCGGCAGAACAGACCCGCAGCAAGCTGTCGGTCAGATCCTGGAACTGTACGCTGTGGGGCGCGTGGTCAATAAGCAGCTGCTCCCGGCGCAGGACGGTAAAGGTTTGTTCCATATTCAAAATCAAATCACCTCATTCATGATAAAAGAAGTGCGGCATCCACTTAGGGAAGCCGCACTCTTTTTATAGCGGCAGATGGCCGTTATCTGTATTTTAGAGTTGTATATTGGGAAATTACTTGTTATAATGCAAATATAGCAAGCAGACAAAATCAGTAAATGGAGAGTTGTCGAGTATGGGCCATCAAGAAAGCCTGATGTTTTGCGATACGAAAAAAGATATGATCCGGCTGTGTAAGCTCCTCAATAAAGTTGCGGCCGATCCCTCAGAGAATGGGTTAGAGTATGCCGGTCTTGATATATATGAGGTTGCGCGGCTCAAACAGGACGTGACTGCACAGCTTCCCTGGCAGGAGCGTGGCCCCATTTTTCCAAAAGGCTGCTACTTTATCTGGTGGGGCGGGGAGCGTTATCCCCAGGAAGACGATGACTTTTTATTTGCTCACACTACCAAGTTGCTATATCCCTATTGGAATACAATTTTTGTGGAATACATCGTTCCGCAGGCCACCGAACTGCTGAAAGGGATTGAAAAAGGCCGCCCCGGAGATTTGCAGGAGAATGAATGGATACGCACCTTCCGTCCGGGGGAAGACAACCAAATATCTTTGGAACTGGTTGAGCAGCTTTAACGCGATTGAATAAGAGGGGCGGTCCTCTTTTCGAGGACCGCCCCTTGCGAATGGATCAATAGCCCGTCTTGGGCAGGGAAGGATTGGGGGTCAGCTTGCGCACAACAGTGACCCAGGTGGCCTGACCAGTCTGCCAGGTGCCCTGGTACTTGCCGCCTACGTCGGCCCGGTTGATGATCTGGTAGCCGTTGGCGATGGTGCCCAGGACCTGAACCGTCAGTGTGGGATTGCTGGTGGACTGGAAGCCCACAGGAACCTTGCCAAAGTCCAGATAAATGTCCGTAACATACTCCCCGGCCTGCATGGGGATGGCGTTCAGAGAGAACGAGTAGCTGCTGCTGGTGAGCAGGTTGGACGCCAGCACCTGATAGGTTCCGGAGTAGTTGGTCTTATAAAGAATCCGGTAGTTGAGCCGGGCGCTGTAAGTGCCGGTAGTAAATACCGTAGCCCTGGCCGCATCGGTGGGAATGCGGTCATGCCAGTAGTAGCTGTCCAGAGGCACGTTGCTGGTGTTCGCCACCGTGAAGTCGTAGCGCATCTGGCTTCCGGTCAGCACCTCGGCGTTGCCCCGTTTGGTGATGACCACACCCAGGTTGGAGGGCTTATCGTAGTCGCTCACCTTGATGATCTGGCCCGAATACTCCAAAGTTTCGTCAAAGGTCTTGCCGCTGACCTGCCAATAGGCGGGAGCGGTTACCTCAACAATTTTATACCGGCCTAACGGCAACGGCTTGGAGGCGGCCACGCCGCGGGCATCGGTGGTGATATAATCCACTACTTTGCCGCTACGGGCCTCGCTGATCTCGTACACCGCACCCTGGAGGGGAGCGCCGGCGGGTGTGCCGGTGACCTCATTGTACTCGGCGGCAAACTTGTGAATCTGGAACTGACCTGTGATGGGGGTGTTCTGCCACTCGATCTCAATGGTCTTGCCCGGCTGGACATAGACGGTCTTGTATTCCTTGTCCAACTCGTAGCCGGGGGCCGCCTCCAGTTCACGGATGAACAGCTTGCCTTTGCCCTGCACAGTGAGGTCGTCGATGTAGATGTACCCCTCATTATCGGTGGAATATTCCCCGATGGGGTTCTTATTCTGGTCATAGAGCAGGAATTTTACATCATAGATTCCCTCGCCGGTGACACTGTTCACCTTATGGATGATGATGCCTGAGAAGGGGGCGTTGGTCACGGTCAGAGTGGTGGTCTTGCCGTCCTGGATGGTAAAGTAGTGGGGGGTGCTGTCGATCTTGAACCCCTCCGCCGCCTCGATCTCCACAGCATAGAAATCGCCGGCGTCCATGGGCAGGAATACCCGGCCATTATCCCCAGTAGTGATGGTATCCACCAGCCCGCCGTCCATCTCTCGGATCTCAAAGGTCACGCCCTTAATGCGCTGGGACTTGTCCGACTCGGAGACCTTGATCAATTCCAAACCACCCACAGGGGTGTTGTAGAAGGTCAGGGTCTGCACCTCGCCGGACTTGATCTCAATGCTCTGGGGCGTGGAATCCAGAACATACCCGTCCAATGCCTTGGTTTCCTTGGCGGTAATGACGGAGCCGGGCTTCAGGTCGGAGATGGTAATGCGGCCATACTGGTCGGTTTTGTAGATGCCGTTGTTCGGCCCTACAAAAGCGCCGCTGCTGTCCGTCACCAGGAACTCCACCCCGGCCAGCCCCTGGTCCTTGCTGCCCTCCACCAGCTTCTGGATCACCAAAGTCTGAGTGGGGGTGTTATAGAACGTGAGATACTGGGTGTCGTCAGGATTGATCTTCACCGTCTGGGATTTGGTGTTGGGGTCAATAATGTACCCCGGAATTGTCTCGATTTCCGTTGCGATAACAGTGCCGGTCACGCCCTGAACATTGATCTGCCCGTTGCCGTCCGTCACATAGATGCCATTGGTGGACACCTTGCCGCCGTCCTGGTCCACGTTGGTTCCGTCGGCGTAGGTCAGCTTAAAGCGTACCCCGGCCAGAGGCTCCTTGGAGACGGCATCCAGTTTCGTGATAACGAGTCCGCCTGCCTTTTTATTCCAGAAGGTCATGGTCTGCGCTTCGCCAACCTTGATCTTGATGCTCTGAGGTGTGCCGTCCAGCAGGAACCCTGCCAGCGTCTTGGTCTCGCGGGCCGTAATGGTCACGCCCGGCTCCAGATTGGAGATGGTGATGCGGCCGTCCTTATCGGTGTAGTAGTAGCCGTTGTTGGGGCCGACCACCGCACCGGAGCTGTCGGTGACCAGGAACTCCACACCCTTCATGGGCTGGTTCTCCGTGCCCTCCACATATTTCTGGATGACGAGGGTGGTCATGGGGTCATTCTCAAAGTCCAGGTTATTTCCGCCGCCAGTGGAGCCGCTGGAACCGTTGCTTCCGGTGTTGCCGCCAGTAGAGCCGCCGCCGGAGCCGCTGGTCAGGGTGTTGCCCGTCCCGTTTCGGACCACAATGGTCTGAGGTGTGGAATTGAGCACATAGCCCTGGGGAACCTTCGTTTCCGTTACCACGATTGTGGAATTAGGAATGAGGCCAGTGACGGTCACGGTCCCGTCCTTCCCGGTGGTGAATTTGCCAATCAGGCTGCCGTCGCTGTACTTGACCGTAAATTCTGTGTTGGGCACAGGCTTCCCCGTGACGGAATCCACCTTCGAGATGGTCAAACTGCACAGCGGATCGTTGTAAAAGTAGAGCGTCTGGGTGTCATCCGGGCTGACCTCCACGGTCTGAGTGCGGTTGGCCTCATGGATGGTATAGCCGTCGATACTCTGCATCTCAGTCACTACCAGGGACCCTACCACACTGTTCAGGACAATCTGTCCATTTTCGTCCGTATAGTACAGGCCGTTGGAGCTGATTTTCCCATCCTCATCCGGGAGGAAGCTTCCGTTGGTGGTGGTGATCTTAAAGGTAACGCCCTCCAGCGGGACCTTCTTATCCACAGAGCTGCGTTTATTGATAATGAGGCAGCCTGTCTTGGCGTTCTCAAAAAGCAGGCTGTTGGCAACGCCCTGCTTGATCTTGATGGTCTTGGGGGTGGGGTCCTTGATGTACCCGTTGGGAGCCTTTTCCTCAGTCACAATGACGATTTGCCCAGGCTGGAGGCCGGTGATGGTAATGAGTCCGTTGCGGTCGCTGGTGTACCGGCCGTTGTTGGTGCCGATAGCCGCGCCGTCTTCATCGGTCACGTGGAAAACCGCGCCGGGCAGCGGGGTCTTGTCCGTACTCTGCTTCAGGATGGTGAGGGAATTATCCCTTTTATTCCAGAAGGTGAGGCTCTGCACCTCGCCGTCCTTAATGAGAATCTTCTGGGGTGTGCCGTCCAGCACGAACCCCTCCACCGTCCTGATCTCTCTGGCGATGACGGTGGTTCCCGGCTCCACATCGGACAGCACGATCTCGCCGGCCTTGTCCGTGTAATAGATCCCATCATCAGGGCCTACCGCCGCGCCAGAACCGTCGATCACCTTAAAGGCCACGCCAGACAGGGGTTCAAAGTCCGTGCCCTCGATGTACTTTCGGATGATGAGGGTGGTTCCAGGCGTATTATAAAAATGGAGCGTCTGCACGTCGTTGGGGTTGACTACCACCGTCTGGGTCTTCTCCGCCGGGTCAATGGTGTACCCAGGGATGGTCTTGGTTTCGGTCACCACCAGCGCACCCACCACGCCGTTGATGGTGATTTTGCCATCCCGGTCCGTCATGTAAATGCCGTTGCTGCTGATCTGGCCGTTTTCATCGGGAACGAACTCCCCAGTGGCGGTGGTCACCTTAAAGGTAACCCCGGCCAAAGGCTTGTTGGTGACAGAATCCCGTTTGTCGATGACCAATGTACCCGCCTTGGAATTTTTCACGATCACCGTCTGGGTGTCGCCATTGGCCCCAATGACCACATTGGTGCTGGGAGAATCCATGACATAGCCCGCCGGCGCCTTGATTTCGGAAAGTACATAGGCCCCCGGAGCGAGGTTGGTGATCCGGATTTCACCCTGGGCATCGGTGGTGAAAATGCCGTTCTGGGTGAGGCTGCTGGTACCAATCACACCGTCCAGGCCCACCTCGCAGCCTGCGGCGGTGGTCAGCCGAAATTCTGCGCCGGGGAGCGGCTTGTTGGTGGCAGAATCCCGTTTCTGGATGATGAGCTGGCCTTTTGGCTGATTTTTCATGGTCACGCTGACCGTTTTCCCAGCCTGAATCATGATGGTTTGGCTCTGTGTATCAATGAGGAACCCTGCCGGGGCTTTGGTTTCCGTGATGACCACGCTCTTGCCAGGCGTCAGACCCTCGATGCGCACCTCGCCATTTTCATCGCTCCGGTAGACGCCATTGGAATCGCCAATGAGGCTGCCGTCCGAGTAGGCCACCTTGAACTCCGCATTCGCCAGCGTGACGCTGGGGTTCACCGAGCACACCTTCCGAATGAGGAGGGAACCAGTGGGCTGGTTGCGGAACTCCAGGGTCTTGGTCTCGTTGGACTCGATCTTGACCGTCTGAGGCACATCGTCTAAAATGTACCCAGGCTTCGTCCGGGTTTCTTTCACTACCAGCGTGGTTCCCGGCATGATGTCGGACACCAGGATGGACCCCGCGCTGTCGGTGGTGAAGTATCCGTTGCCGTTACCCACAACCGCACCATCGCTGGTGGTGATAAAGAACTGAATATCACTCAGCGGCTCCTTGGTGATACTGTCCACCTTCTTGACCAGGAGGGAACCGTACTTGCTGTTGGTGAAGGTGAGGGTGATGCAGTCCTGTTCCTTGCCGCTGATGTAGGCCGTCTGCGGCGCGGTATCCATGACGTAGCCGTGCGGGGCAGAAATTTCCTCACAAACATACGTTCCGGCATCCAAGCCGGTGATCACGATATTTCCGTTGCTCGAAGTCTGATACTCCCCGATAATCGTGCCGCCGCTGCCGGAGGTCCCGCCCAGGTAACGGACGCGGAACCATGCGTTCGCCAAAGGCGCCCCGGTATCTGCGTCAATTTTCCGGATGACAAGGGCGGATTTGGGAATATTTTCAAATGTCACCTCAACGGAGGTGTCATGCTCAATGTAGATGGTCTGCTCGGAGGGGTCCTTGAGCATGAACCCTGCCGGCGGCTCCACCTCGACGATTTTATACCAACCGGTGTCCAGATTGTCCAGGTGGATGATACCATTTTCGTCGGAGTAGTAGTAGCTGTTGGTCAGCTGCTGGTAGGTGCCATTCTGGTTCTTATCCTTGGAAACCCAGATTTCAAATTTTGCGCCCTTGATTCCGTCCCCGACGATACTATCCACCTTGTAGATGGTGAGGCCAGGCTTTTTTTCGTTCTCTATGGAGACCTCAGTGGTCTTACCGGGCCGCAGGTAGACTTCATGGGGGGTAGGATCAAGGATGTACCCTGCCGGCGCCTGTTTTTCGGTGATGATATAGTATCCTTCCGTGAGGTGCTTCTGGGGGACGGTAATCTCACCATTCGCATCTACCGGGAAGTCACCGATCTTCACACCAGCCTTGGTCTTGACCTCAAAAATAGCGCCGGTCAGGTGTTTGCCCGCAATATCCACCTTCACGATTTTCAAGGTGGGCCGCTGGTAGTTCTGGAACTCCACCTGGGCCTCCTTGTTGGGGAACAGGGTCACGGTCTGGGGCGTGGTGTCCAGAATGTAATTCTCCGGGACACTCTGCTCCGTGACGGTATAGACCCCAGGCAGGAGGTCGGTGATGACGACCTTGCCATCCGGCCCCGTCGGCTTGGTGGTGATGGTGGGGCCGTCCGCGCCCCGCAGCGTAAAGGTCACGCCGGGGATGGGGTCGTTGGTGTCCTTGTCCCGTTTGCTGATGATCAAACTGGGCCGCTTGTCATTTTGCAGCCGGAGCTCAGCGGTCTTGCCCGGGGACAGCTCCACATGGTACTCAGTGGTGTCCAGAATGTGATTGGGCAGAGTGGCGGTTTCCTGCACCGAGTAAATTCCCGGCTCCAGGCCCTCCACCAGAATCTCACCCCCGTTTGCCGTGGTGCGGTCTATGGAGTGGCTGGCGTCCCCAATGGGGGTAATCTTAAAGGTAACACCATCCAGGGTAGTCCCGTCCGCGCTGGTTTTAATCAGCCGCAGGCCGGGCTTTTTTGTATTCGTGAACACAAATTCGGCGGTGTCGTTGGCCCGCAGGTGGATGATCCGCTGGGCGTTGTCCACCACATAGCCGGGACATTCCAGCTCGGTCACTTCGTAAGAGCCGGTGGGGAGGTTGCTCAAATCAATCTCGCCGTTTCCGTCCGTGACAAACTCCTGGGGGCCGTAGCTGCCGTCGATGGCCCGGATGCTGAACTTCACACCGGGGATGGTCTTGGAGGGATCGGCGCTGTCCACCTTCACCAGCTTCATGCCGGGCTTGATGTCATTAAAGAAGAACAGCTCCTTGATGCCGCAGCCAGCGGTCAATTCAATCTCCTGGGGGGCGGTGTCCTTGATATGGCTGTCATCCCCGGTGTCCACCTCCACTGCCCGGTAAGTACCCGGTTCGATGCCGGTCAGCAGGATCTCACCGCTCTGGTTGGTTTCATAGTGTCCGATGGAGACGCCATCCCGGAAAATCTCAAAGGTGACGTTCGCCATGGGCCGATGGCTCTGCCGGTCATATTTCACGATCTTCAATCCGACCTTCGCCAGATTTTTGAAGACGAGGGGACCGGCGGGGATAGGATTACCGTTGGCGTCCAGCTCCAGCTTGATCTGCTGGACCTCAGTGGTGGGCTCGTAATTGGGGGGCGGAATCAGTTCCGTCACGGCGTACTCACCGGGCTTGATATACTTACCAGTGGCCTCGGTGGGGTCCCACCACTGAACACTGTCCAGCACGCCGGCTTCATCGGTGTCAAACTCATAGACGCCGTTGGTGACAGAGGAGAACTTGAACGTAGCGGGGCCGACGCCAGTATTAGTCAGAGCGTCCCGCTTGAACAGGAGGGCCTTCCCCGGTTCGGGGATGCCGCCGTTCTCGATCCCATTTGCCGGTCCAACCTGGACCGCGCCCGCCGCCGTACTGTTTTCCGGCGCTTTACAGGTTACGGTAAAGGGAGAGGCCAACGGGGTGCAGCCCGCCGGTGCTTTGGTCTCCTTGACATACAGGGTCACGCTCCCGCCGTCCTCGACGATATTGGGAACAGAGGTGCTGGCAGTGCCGTCAGATCCAGTGGTCATCACGGCCAGGGGCGTTCCGCTGCAAGAGGAATCGGCATATACGGAGAACTCTGCACCGGAGAGGGGCCGCTTATCCGTGGCGGCGATTTTCTTGAGCTTCAGATAGATGGGCATCTTCTCAGTGATAGTTGTACCGTTGGTAAAGGTCACCTTGGACGCACCGCCGCTGCTGGTAAATTTCTTGCTGGACATATCAGCAGTGCCGCCCGTGCCAGTGATGTTGGTCAGGTAGGTGGGATCGTCCTCCACTACCTCAAACCGGAAGGAAGCGTCCGCCTCAAACTCAATACGGATGGTTTCATCGGCCTTCAGCGTAAATTTCAGGCCGCTGCCAGTGCTTGTGACCTGGCTTGTGCAGTCTGTACCGTTTTTCTTTGCGGAGAAGCCGGCAGGACTGCCTGCGGTATAGGTTACAGTAAAGCCCCAGCTCTCCCCGGCGGGGATGGAGCCCCCGGCTCTCTTGGTCACCTCCAGGGACGCCCCTGTGGGTTCGGGCCGCTCGAAGTTAAATGGATTGAGAATATGAAGACCATAGGAACGGCGTTCAGAAAAGATGGTATCCCGAATTTTCTGAGGGGAAGTAATACTGTCCACAAAACTGTCCGCTTCCCGGAAACCGTTGGTGGAGTGAAGCTCTTCACCAGTGGGGACACCATTACTGTCCAGAGGATACTCCACAAACTGATTATCTTTGGACTGCCGCATCCATTGCGCCATGTTCTTGATTGTAGAGGTCTGATCCCAAATCAGATTGTTTTTCGAGTACGGCTCATTGTTGTACAGGGTGTAAGCCATCATCTCACGTAGGGTATAGGCACGTCGAACGCCGTCCGGGTCTACAAAAACGCCGCCCGTCTCAATGATGACCCGGTACTTGGTGCGCAGATTGCCGTTGGAATCGTGGACGTACTCAGCCCACTTTTTTATGGCCTCCTCTTTGCTCCAGCCACTGCCGCTGCTGGTCGTGCTCAGGCGGCCCAGCAGATACAAAAAGGCATCGTTTGGTTTATAGACCTTGTAAAGATTGCCGGGAGTCACGGGCTTGGGGTCGGTGCCCCACATGGAGGTATAGTCGCCGTCCACCCAGCCGGTGGACCACTTGGAGCTGTTGCAATGGAACATTTGCTCCTTCTGCGCGTCCGTGATTCCGGTAGCCGCCTGAAACTCATCGGCGGTAGTCACCCACTTCTGATTGTAGCCGCTGGTGGCGTCGTAGGCGTAAACGCCGCCTGTTCCGCCCGCCATCAGCTGGGCAGCGTTCGAGCCTTTGCCGTTATACTGCATGGCGCAGGAATTATACCAGGTAATCCGGCGGCGGCAGGTGTCGGCATCCCAGTTTTCGATGCTGCCATTGCCCCAAACAACATTCAGCGGGGTCCCAACGACATGCCAGGTATTAGGGTCGTTGTTGTTAATGTCTTTGACCACGCCCTCCGGGAACTCAATGAGGGTAAACCGGAGGAAGGTCCGCTCCGGGTCGGTGGTCCAGGCGACGTTGCTGGTGCTGGGCTTCTGGCCGCCGGGACTGCCGGGGTTCAGGCCGCCCGTGCCCCCGTTGGAATAGGCACTGCCGGCATTGGCAGGAACCCGCCGGAAGCTGCTGCCGCTCAGTTCCGTCAGCGCCGTATAGGGAGTCGTGCTGTAGGCACGGTCAATGGTGTAGCAACCCTTGGTGTTGACCGCTTCCTGACCGGAGTAGCTGCCCTTCGCCATAATTTTTTCTGCATTAGGGTCATTGAAATGCCACCACTCGCTGGCAAGAGGGATCAGGCCCGCAGCGGTGCAGTAGCTCTGGAGCCGCTTGGCCCCCTCAGAGGCGGCAAACCGCTCCGTCCAGTTCTCCAGATCACCGGGCATAGTATAGGAGCTGGCCGGGGTCTGATAGCGGATTGCGCCCGAACTCAGCTCGTGCATCCGGGTGGGCATCTCGTACTCCGTCCACTCCTCGTACTTCCGGTAAGTAGAGCCATCCAGGGTGTACTCATGCAACTCCGCAGGGTCGCCTTTGGCAAGGCTCATATCCACGGCCAGCCCGGCCTGATGGTTGGATGTGCCCTTGGCGATGAACCAGCCCTGCTCGCGGGCATAGCCCATAGCAATGGCCTTGTCCATGTCGGCGGACACACCGCTGTCGCTGTCCCACAGCGCGGCAAAACTGTCGCGCACTGCGGACTGCACCACGGCGGGCCGGAAGGTCTCATAGATCACCAGCGTCTCGCCGTTGGACATGGCGGACTGCTGGACCCTTGCCAGCCGCTCGGCCAGGGTGAACATACAGGGAACAACGTACTCGTAGCGGCTCAGGCGGGAGCTGAACTGCCGGGCGCTGGGATAAAACGATTTCCCGGTCACATCGGGGATACTCTTCCCTTCCGCAGCCTGGAAGATGCTGCCACCGCTGTTGGTCAGGTTGTAGGCGATGCTGGGAATAACGTCTGGCAGATTAACGAAGATGCGCTCCTTATCCACCCAGCCGGTCTTTCCCAACTGGCCGCCTTCCCAGGCCGTTACACTGCCGTTGCTGTCGGCGGCAAGGCCCACCTTGACCCTATCGCCGCCGTTATAGGCCAGAATGGCAAACGGGATGGGCTTGGCGCCGTCCGAAGCAGGAATGGCGGCAATCTGCGCCCCATCGTTCTCGGCGTTGTAGACTGGGAGAGGGAAACAGGTCCCATTCCAGCCGGTAGCCCCAGCGATATTGACCTCGAAATCGCCAGTAGCTGCGTAGACAAAGGTGCTGCTGGCTGCTCTGGGGGACGCTCCCTCTGCGGCAAAAGCGGTGGCCGGGAGCATCCCCATGATGGTGATGACTGCCAGCAAGCCGGACAAGGTGCGCTTCCAGTTGGATTTGATGCTCTGGGAGAGAGTTTTCAACATGAATGCGTTTCCTCCTTTATTCGTTTTGAGCATAGAAAAAGGACTGCACGAAACCGTGCAGCCCTTGGGCTGATGGTATTGAATTGACAGGCCGGGACTATTCATCCTGGGGATCGGTGGTTTTTGGGACATAAATCGCTTCCTTTTTATTGGATATGTTCTGTCAAGAGCCTGTGGGCCATGCGTTCACACTATTTCCTGTGTGGGGCACAGTGTCCGGATAGCGGGTCCAGGCTTCCAGGCGGTAGGTCTTGCCTTCCTCGCTGTAGGAGTCTAAATTGTCTCGCTCATAGGGGTCCTCTTTGTCCGGCCACCGGATAATGCCACCGTGGTTGCCGTCTGTGTAGTGGAACGCACCAATCTCATTAGGAGTTTCCAGCGCGATGACCACATGCCAGATAGAACCGGTGTCGTTCCGGACCCGGAATAAAATATCTCCCGGCCGGATCTGCGTGAGATCTTCCACCCTGCGGCCCGGATTGGCCTTGTCGCCAAAAATGAGAGAACTGACCATGGAGGCGTAGCCGCTGCACCCGTAATACTCGCTGACCCAGTAGACGTCCATAACATGGTTGGCTGCTGTGCTGGGGACCTCGTTTTTATGGGTTCCAGGCGTATTGTGCGTCCCCCAGACCATGCCGTGGGGCCAATCCTGTTCCAGCTGGCGCAGAAGCTCCAGCACATTTTCCTCGGTGACAGGCTTCCCGTTGGACAGAAAGCCGTCCCCGGTGCTGGGGGGTACGCCTGGACGCGCGCCGGTCTGGGCGCGGTAGATCAGCACCGCCATGTCGCCTCGGGTGATGGTATTGGCGTGGGCGGTAGATTCGTCGATCCAGCCCAGACCGGCGGCATAGGAGCAGGCGGTACTGTAGTTCCAGATACTGCCCTCTCCATCCTCCACACCGCAGACCCGAAGGATAACGGTGCAAGCTGCCGCCGGATTTACCGGATCTGCCGCCCCATAACGCAGGGCGTCATACCCGGCTACCAGATTATTTCGGACGCAGTAGCCCACAAAGAGCTTCGCCCAGGCCGGTACATCTGTAAACTTGCAGCCCTGCTCGTAGTAGCCGGTGTTGGCGTACAGCTCCTCCAGCCCGCCCCGAAGCCGGGTCAGCAAGACGGCCAGCTCGGCGCGGTTCAAACCGGCATCCAGGTTCAGATTTCCGTTTTGGTCACCGGCCATGATGCCCCGCTCCTGCACATAGGCCGCCGCCATCTCCAATTCGGAGGGCGGAGCTGCTGCTGCGGGAACCGCCATGCTCAGGCAGAGCACGCCCGCCAGCGCCAGGGATAATAATTTTTTCCTCATTGAGAAAACCTCCATTCATGTCATTATACACTTTTATACGAAACGAAACAAAGGTTTTCAACAATATCCATTTACTTTTTTTCTATGGCCTGAACCACAACCCGGCTTTCGGGGTGGTCAGCCAGGCAGGTAGTGATGGTGATACGGTTGTCTGCGGTGGACTGAAGATAGCTCCAATCGGTGTTGGAGATGACCGTTACCGTCTCAACCGCATAGGTGCGGGTCCCGTAGACCGTGGTGTAGGTGATGGTATCGCCCTGCTCCAGATCCTTGATGGAGCCGATGACATACTTGCTACCCCGGTTGTGGCCGCACATAGCTACATTTCCATCCCAGGCGGAGGTAGAGCTGTAGTGCCCCAGCCCCTTTTTCATGCTCTCAGCGGTTTCGCCCTCCCAAACCTTCATGTTGATGTTCAGGGAGGGAATCTTCACCGTGCCGATATGGCCGTCCTTATAGGCCATGCCCTCCACACTGGTGTAGGCGGGCTGCTGGTAGGTGGGGGTGGTGGGGAGCGTGGGAACGGTGGGATTGACCGCAGAGGTGGAGCCGCCAGCGCCGGTTCCCTCGACCAGCACCGTAATGGGGCCGCCACCACCGGCCACGCCGTAGCCGCCCCCGCCCGTACCTATGGTCTGCTGGAGGCCGGGGAGGATGGTACGCTCCATCACGCCGGTCATGGTGGTGCTCTGGACGCCGTACTCCAGCTCGGGCACCTGGTAGTCCACCACGTTTTTCCCGCCGTAGTTGTACTGGGAGCCGTAGACATCCTCATAGCTGGTGCTGCCGTAGAAGTCCTGGGGGGCGTCCGTGGTAAAGGAGTAGTCCGATGCGAAGGCCGGGACTGACAAGGACAGCGCCGCCGCCACAGACAGCATCAGACCCGTGATTTTTCTGATATACTTCAAGTTGGTTCCTCCATTTCTTCCGTATGGTTGTCCAAAGGAAATTCATGCCAGTCGCTGGGATTGTCCCGAAGGACCATATACCGCTGAGCCCCGCAGGGGTGGTTGACGGTAAAAATCTGATTCAGCAGCTTCTTTGCCAGCGGCTTCTTGATTTCTACCGCAAGCATATGCGCGGAACCGATCTGATCCTCATTGACCTGGATATCCGGCTTTTCCGGTTCTACCCGGAACTTGGCAATCAGCTTATAGTCCCGCGGCTGGTCGCCGGGGACATAGACATAAACGTTCTTGCGGTGCAGGTACAGCCAGGCACCGCCTCCGGCCAGCGCCGCCAGCAGAGCAATCACCAAAAGCGTCCCGCCAATGGCGGCTGCGTTCCCGCCGGACAGGGGACCACCCTGCTTGACCGGCTCGGTGGGCTGTGGGGGCTCAGGTACGATCTCCGTTCCCACATAGACCACCGTGTAGGTGATGCTCTCGATGCCAGAGGCGGTCACGGTCCCCTTGTACTCCGCTGTAGAGACATAGCCGGTGGCAACCTGGTAGCTGGTGGAGGCGGAGTAGGTCGCCACCGCCTGATAGCTGGAGGGAGCCAGCACGTCGCCCACCAGATCGGTGCCGATGACCTGCCACTCCACATTGGCGAGGGTCAGCGTCTTCCCATCCTTGACGGTAGTGGCCGGAATATAGGACATATCATTCCGGTCCAGCGGCCCAATGGTCTTGGTGGTGGTCACTTTCCCGCTCTTGGAAGCGTAGCCCGCCGCCTCCGTGGCAATGGTGGTGTGATCCAGGGCCAGCTCACCGGAAAATTCCCCGTCATCGTAGGGGATGCTGGGGGCCAGCTGCTCCAGGACGGCATTGAGGTCCTTTTTCCCGGTTTCCACCGTCACCGTCTCGGTCACAGCCTTGGTTTCCAGAAAGGTATGTTCGTCCTTGGTGGTATAGGCCCAGGTATAGGTGAAGCCGTCGTAGGTAAACGACGGCTCCTTCAAGGTCTCGGGGTCAGTGCCGGGGGGAAGCTCATAGGTCTTGACGATGCGCTGCTGGCCGTTGAGGTTTTCCACCACCAGACTGACCGGGACCTCTGCGGCCAGGGCAGTGGCCGTCAGCGACAGCACCAGCAGCACCGACAGCGCCAGATGCCTCAAATGCTTCATAGGCGACTCCTTTACAGATTTTGTTTGATGATCCTGGTAATGCTTCCGACCGCCACGCCCTGCTCCTCATCCAGCCGGGTGACGGCAAAACTAACGTCATCCCCCTTGCCAGGGGTACGGCGGTCATAGCAGGAGTGGGCGATGGCGTTGACGCCGTTGTTGAGACGGACATAGAGCACGCCGCCCCGTACATCAGTGACCCGGCCTGCGTACCGCCCCTGTCGCACACATTTCTTCAGGTCATCTGCGGCGGTGGAGGCGGAGGTGCTGCGCACATCGGCGGTAATGGTCAGATCCTCTACTGTGATCCCAGTGATCTTCTGCACTCGGACCAGGATGCGGTCGCCCACATGATAGTGTTCGGCGGCGTCGCCCACCCAGGCGCGGGACAAGCCCCGGGCTAGGATGGCGCACTCTACGCCGAACACTTCCACCCGGACCACCTTCTCGGCCACGGCAACGACTCGTGCCTGGACCACCCGGCCCTCGTAGATCATAGGCTCGCCCCGCTCGTCCTTGTCCAGATAGAAGGTCTGACGCTTGCGGTACATGGCGTCCCTGCGGCTGGCAACCACGCTGCGGCTCTTGTTTTCGTGGCCTTTTACAATAAAGTCGATCTCGGAGCCCAGCCGGGCGGTAAGGATGCCCCGCATACGGCCCATCAGCTCCTGGAAGTCAGCACCGGAGGGGACTCTCCCGGTAAACAGCAACATCTCCTTGACGGGGATCGCTACCCGGAAGCCCTTGTAGTTGACTACGGCAACGGTCAGGCCGGATTCCGTCCGCTCCACGCCGTCCAAAGTACCGGTGAGGATGCGCCTGGTCCAGTGGGCGTTCTGGATCTCATGCCAGATGATGGCCTCCCGCTCCTCCGCCGTCTGCACCTCATCCCTGGCCTCAATGGTCAGCACACGCTCGCGGCGAGGATCAGCGGCGGGAGCGACTGCTTCGGCGGCGGCTCTCCTGCGAGGCCGGCCCCTGGGACGCGGAGACGGCTCGGTTTCCTCGCCAGCCATACCAGCTTCCGGTTCATCAGCGGGCAATGGCGCGGAGGGCAGCTCATCGCCGGGGGGCGGCCCCAGGGTCAGAGGGGCATCCGGATCGCTTTCCTGATAGCCCGTCTCGCCCAACTCATGGAGCAGCGCCCCGTACTCGGGGTCGTCACTCTCCGCTTCCTCACCCTCCTGGGGTTGAAGGAACAGGGCGGCATCACCCGCATCAGGGAAGGTGATTTCCTCACCAGCGGGGAAATCACCGCCGGGCGGCATATCGCCAAGCGGCGCATCGCCGGGGAAGGGGCCGGCAGGCAGCTCCTCACCGGCAGGGGCCTCGCCGGGCATATCGCCAGGGGACAAGGACTCAGCGGCATTGGCGGTCACACCACCGGGCTGGGCCTCTCCATCGGGGGGATCGGAGGGCAGGGCGTCAAACGGGACCTCCCCGTCAGCGGGAATGTTCTCCTCCTCTTCGCCGGGAGCGGTCTCCGGGAACTGACCGACGTTTTCCTCTTCGGTGGCCTCGGACGGAACCTGGGCCTCCATGGGCTGTTCATCAGGTACTACGGTTTTCTTTCTGGGCATAGATGATTACTCCTCCTTTTTTGGTTTTGATAAAATAGAGTCTTTTGTGGCGCTGACCACCCGCTGACTGGACTTTTGGGCCGACTTTGCGGTGGAACGCCTGGGCGGGGGTGGGGTTGGTGCCTGCGTCTGGGCCGGTTCCTTATGCGGCTCGGCCTGGACTGGCGGCGTCAGGGCCTCCG
>VSNB01000299.1 GCA_009774055.1 Clostridiales bacterium | reverse complement strand
GATCTGCTCCGGGCGGTAGTTTTTCCGCAGATCCCATTCGATGGCCTTTGCCAACCGTTTCTCGTCCACCGGCTTCAAAAAATACCCCAGCGTATAGGTAGAAAAGGCGTCCTCCATATATTCCGTATAGGCGGTGATGTAGATAATGGAACAGCCAATATCGGATTCCCGCAGATAGCTGGCCAGCTCCACGCCGTTTTCCTGCGCCAGCCTGATATCCAACAAAAGCAGATGAAAAGACGTAGGCTGGTTCCGCAGAGCGGTCAGCAGCGGCCCCGCTGTGGAAAAGCTGGAAACGGTAAAGTCAATATCCCGCCGGAAATGGCGGGCCTCCAGAATACGGCAAATCATTGTCTCGTTTTCCTGTGCCATCAGCGGTTCATCCTCGCATATCGCGATACGGTACATGGGCAGTCACCTCCCTGCGGAATTGTTTGTATCATTATAGCAGTTTTCGGTATTGCCGTCAAAGGGCATCGCCGCCTATTATCCGAAGGATTGGAAATGCGTTTCACGGTGAGACGCATTTTTTAATGGAGTAAAGACCGTCTCTCCAAGCAATATTGATAATTTCGACTCCATGCCGCTTTGCATAATTGACGGTATATGCCGTCCCTCCGCTTTCCTTTGTCAGATAGCAGACGCATACCCCGCTGTGATCTACCAAATGCCGGTTGCGCCTGTGCATACAGCCCGGTGTGTACTGCTGGGCTGTATAGACAATCTTATCCGCCTGAGACTTGATCCGCTCATACTCCGCTATGTCCTCCAGCCTCCACCCCCTTGTCTGCGTCAGGCAGGGTAGGACAAGGATCAACTTCATGCCGGGGCAGTTCTCCCGCAGACGGATCACCGTCCGGGCGGCGAGGGCATCAAATCCCAGGGCGCCCCCGGCACCGTAGTATCGGATGCCCTGTTGATATAAGGCAACAATGACATCTTCCAGCTTGCCAGCGATTTTTTCCCGTTCCCCCGGTGGTAGGTGCCGGTGCCCGGTGAAGCAGCAGGTCTGCCCCCTCATAGCCTTATTCCTCCTTGTTTGAATAGTATAAAAATCAAACCGCTTTCAGATTTAATAATTATACTACCAATTATAAGGAAGTCAAAACTTAAATTGATAATTTTACCGCTGATACTCCCCAATGATTCAAGGTACAATAATGAACAGCCAGAGAGGGGGCGTATTGGGTGGACGAGGTTCTGCAATATGAAACATATTTGCGCGAACGGATCACGGAGCTACGCGGGCAAAGGGGAATATCAGAACACCGCTTGAGTCTGGAATTGGGAAAAAGCGGTTCCTATATCCGTTCCATCACCAGCGGGGCCACAATGCCCTCCATGAAAGAGCTGTTTAATATCATGGCATATTTTGAGGTCAGCCCCTCCGAGTTCTTCTCCGGCCTATCGGGAAAGAACACGCTACGGGTGACGCTGGGTGAAAAGCTGCGAGAATTGAGCGATGGGGACTTGGAAAAAGTGTCGCTGTTTATTGAATGGATCACAGAAAAATACGTCTCACCGTGAGACGCATTTCTTGAAATTCCTTGTTTTGAGCGCGGCCCTGTGGTATTATGGATGTACCAGCCATAAGGGGGACGTGGAATGAGCATCCGCACGTTGGCCAGCGGTGCGTCCGCATGGCGGGGATATGAATACTACGAGGGGAAAAAGGTGCTTTCCTTTTCCCAAACAGGCGAGGACGAGTACACGGGACAGGTGGCCGGAAGCGGCTCCGCCCCCTATCAGGTGAAAATCAATACCGCCCATCCCCGGCAGTCCAAATGCAACTGTCCCCATGCGGACGGGCGGCGGGTGATCTGCAAGCACATGATCGCCCTGTTCTTCTCGGCGTTCCCGGAGGAAGCGGAGCAGTACATGGAGGAAGTAGAGGAATACGAACGGGAGGAAGAACAGCGCATGGAAGATCACTATGAGGCGCTGCGTTCCTATGTGAAAAGCCTGTCCAAAAAGGAATTGCAGGATCAGCTCTTTGAGGCCCTGGCCGAGTTGGATGAACGGGGCCGCAGGTATTACCGTTAGCCGTTCAGCAAAAAAATACGTCTCACGGTGAGACGCATTTCCCGTGGGAAACGCGCCGCGCCGTGAGACGTTCCTTTATTCAGAGTAATACAACGGTCTGCCTATGGTGGTAAAGCCCTCCTGCTTTGTAACGACTACATTGTTATAGCCGCTGGCGCAGTGGATAATCAGGATATTGCCGCTCTCGTCCCAGCCGCCCACGATGCCAACGTGGGTGTCCTCCGGGTAGAAAACCAAATCGCCCGGTTGCGCCTCAGCCCAGGTAATTGCTGTGCAGTAAGTATGCTGTGCGCGAGCGCCCCCGCCGTGGCCTATGGTGTAGGCCCCATCGGAGATATTGTAAAATACCCAATCCACAAAACCGGAGCAGTCGAGGCCGTAGGGCCGGTAGGTTCCGGTTGTGCTGCTGCCGTCTGCCCATACCTTCTGAATGGTTCCCCAGCGGCTGTCCCAGCCGATCACCCGGCTTTTGCCGCCCCAGAAGTAATTGACTTTCCCCACCAGCTTACAGGCAGTCTCCACCACGGCCCGCCGTTCCGGGGAAAGACCGGCTGGGAGGTTCCGCAGGATGTTCCGTGCCTGCTCCTGGGACGCAGACAGGTCGGTGAGCAGCAGATCCATTGTGGCAAGCTCGGCCAGCAGCTCCGCCAGTGCCCGGTTCTGATAATCGGTAAAGGCATACTCTGTCCGCATATCCTCGGCGGTTTTGGCCGTGATGGTGATATGCAGAATACGCTCCGTCCAGCTATCGTCCGTATCATCGTCCGGGTCGCTGTCCGGGTGGGATATTGTCTCCACCTCCGAGGAAATGGCGCACATATCCCAAAAGACGGCCTTCAGCCGGTCCACCCGGTCGGGGGTCAGGGCGGCAACGTCTATGCCGTCATCGGCCCCCGCCGTCCTCGCGGCAAACACGGCGATAACCTCCCGCCAGTCCGGGCCTTGGCCCTGGATGTCGATGCTGTCATAGTCGCCGGTCTGCATTGTCTCCAGTGTGTTGGCCAGCTCCATATTGAGCTGCCCCACGGCCACATTGAGGGGCATGGCCCCCGGCGTCGGTTCATTGGCAAAGAGGATGCCGAATGGTGAGGCGATAATCGCCGCAACTAAAACAATCAGGCAGATAATCGGGATCAGAAACGCGCCGCCCGAAAGTCCGGCGATGGCGCTGATCAGGGAGGACACGGCCTTGGCCGTCACAACGGCGGCTTTCCGGGACAGATCCAGCACGGTCTTTGCCTTGGCCGTGGACTGCCGGAGCAGCTTGCGCTGGGCGTTGCGCTGGACACGCCGCTTTGCCAGTTCTAAAGGCCGCGCCGTCGTTTTCTTCTTCGCCGCCGATGCCGCCTTTGCGGTGTCAGCGCCAGTGATAAAATGTAAGAAAACGCCGAGGAAAAAATGTAGATTTATGGCGGAGGAGGCGAAAAA
>VSNB01000298.1 GCA_009774055.1 Clostridiales bacterium | reverse complement strand
ATGCAGGAAGGTTCTTAGGAAACGTAGTTTCCTAAGCGACCTTTTGCTTCTTTTCGCTCGCGCGAAAAGAAGGCCCCTGGGCGGCCGGAAGGCTGCCGGGACAGTCGTTTGCGCCACAGGCGCAAATGACGTCCCCGGGAGGCGAGGCGCGAATCTAAACGAAAGAAAAGAGCCCCCGCCGCCCCGCAGGGGCGGTACGAACCGCGCTTCAGCGAAGAAAGAAGCGGCGCGGCCCGCAGGGCCGCAGATAAGAAACACGTATGTATCCCCCATCTGCCCCGTATACTGCTACCAGGGCGCGGCGGGGCCGCCGCCCCGCATTCTTTGCGAAAAAGAGGAATTTTAATGTCCAGAGAAAAAAAACAGTCCTTTATGGGCGGCGTCACCATTATGGCCATCTCCACTGTGTTCGTGAAGATCTGCGGCGCTCTCTATAAAATCCCCCTCAACAATATCCTGGGCGACGAGGGCGTGGCCCACTTTATGAGCGCGTACAACATCTACGCCCTGCTCCTGACGGTATCCACCGCCGGACTGCCCCTGGCCCTCTCGAAGCTCATCAGCGAGGCCAACGCCACCAACCGCCGCACCCAGATGCGCCGCTGCTTCCACACCGCTATGGTGATCTTCGTGGTCCTGGGGGCCATTGGCTCCGCCGTCATGCTGCTGTTTACGCGGCAGCTGGCCGCCGCCATGAAGAACCCCCTGGCTTATTGGCCCATCAAGTGTCTGGGCGTGTCGGTGATCTGCGTGTCCATCATGTGTGCTTACCGAGGCTTTGCCCAAGGGCGGCAGAACATGGTGCCCACGGCGGTGTCCCAGTTTATTGAGGCGTTTGCCAAGCTGGCGGTGGGCCTGCCGCTGGCCTGGTACCTCATCCACTCCGGCCAGCCACTGGAGATCGGCGCGGCGGGCGCCATCGTGGGCGTCAGCGCCGGAATCGTCCTGGCTATGCTGTACATGTGGCGCAACTACCGCAAGAACCGGGGACCTATCCTCTGGGGGACTGACGTACCCCAGAGCTATGTCGTCATTGCCCGCCGCCTGCTGGCCCTGGGCATCCCCATTACCATCGGCCAGGCCGGCATGAGCCTGTTCAACACCCTGGATCAGGCCATCATCATGGGCCAGCTGCAGAACGTGCTGGGCCTGAGCACCCAGGCATCTGCCAGCCTCTACGGTCAGTACACCTTCAGCAGCACCCTGTTCAATCTGCCCTCCAGCTTCCTGCCCGCTGTGGCGATCAGCCTGGTGCCCGCCGTGACGGTGGCGGTGAACCGCAGGGACCACCGGGAGGTGAACCGGGTGGTTACCACCAGCTTCCGCCTGATCGCCATGCTGGCGATTCCTGCCGGCGTGGGGCTGTCGGTACTGGCCCAGCCCATCCTGCTGCTGCTCTATCCCGCCCGGCGGGAAACGGCTGTCGCCGCCACCTACCACCTGCAGCTGCTGGGCGTGGCCTCGATCTTCGTGTGCGTCATGCTGCTGACCAATTCTATCATGCAGGCTCACGGGAAGGTCAGCTGGCCCATCTACACCATGCTGATCGGCGGCGCGGTGAAGGTGACGGTGAACTATATCCTGGTGGGCAGTCCCGACGTCAATATCAAGGGTGCGCCCATCGGCACCCTGGCCTGCTACAGCCTGGTTGCGTTTCTGAATTTGATCCTGGTCAGCCGCCTTTTGGAGAAAAAGCCCAATTATATTGCCATTTTTGTCAAGCCCGTTCTGGCCTCCGCCGCCATGGGCGGAGCGGCCTGGGCCTCCTACGGCCTGCTGAGCCGGTTCCTCAGCGGAGGGTATACCAAAGAGGGGCTGTGCACCTTGCTGGCGGTGGGCATCGCGGTGACGGTGTATCTGATTCTGGTGGTCGCGCTGCGGATGATCACCAGGGAGGACCTGAAGATGATTCCCCATGGGAACAAGCTGGCGCGGCTGCTGCGCCTGTGACGGCGGCACGCCAAAATATTTCTGGAGAATCAGCGGATTTTTGGTTGAATTTTCCTGTCTCGCTGTTGTATAATGGAGACGGAAGGTTCCAAGAGGTTTTGGACAAATGAAAAGGAGGAACAAATTATGAAGAAGAGAGTATTGGCCCTGCTGCTGGCCCTGACCATGACGTTGGCCCTGGCCGCCTGCGGCAGCAACGGTGACGACGGCAAGGACAAGACCGACGCGCCCCCTGTGGACACCCAGCAGCCCGCCGGCGGAGACGAGCAGAGCGACGCCCCCGCCGAGCGCAAGAGCGTGAAGGTGGGCCTCATCTGCATCGGCGATGAGAACGACCAGGGCTACACCTACAACTTCATCCGCGGTAAGGAGGCCGCCACCGAGGCCCTGGCGGCCAGCGGCATCGACGTGGAGTGGGTGGTCAAGTGGAACATCGGCGAGGACACCGGCTGCGAGGACGCCAACATTGAGCTGGCTGAGGAGGGATGCCAGCTGATCATCAACAACTCCTTCGGCTTCGAGCCCTTCATGCTGAAGGTGGCGCCCGACTATCCCGAGATCGAGTTCATCGCCTGCACCAACCAGGCATCCTGGGGCGACGATCTGGACAACACCCACAACGCTTTTGCCAACATCTACGAGGGCCGCTATCTGGCCGGCGTGGTGGCGGGCATGAAGCTCCAGCAGATGATTGACGAGGGGACCATCACCGCCGACCAGGCCGTTATCGGCTACGTGGGCGCGTTCTCCTACGCCGAGGTTATTTCCGGCTTCACCAGCTACTATCTGGGCGCCAAGAGCGTGTGCCCCAGCGTGACCATGAAGGTTCAGTTCGTGGGCTCCTGGTCTGACGCTACCGAGGAGGCCAACGCCGCCTCCGCCCTGGCGGACATGGGCTGCGTCATGATTTCCCAGCACTCCGACAACACCACCCCGGCCACCACCGCCCAGTCCAAGGGCGTGTTCCACACCGGCTATAACAACGACATGACCTCCGTTGCCCCCGAGGCGTCCCTCATCGGCACCCGGATCAACTGGGCTCCCTACTTCGAGTATGTTATTGGGTCTGTAGCCAACGGCGGGAGCTTTGACCAGGATTGGTGCCACGGCATGGAGATGAACGCTGTGGTCATGACGGATCTGAACGAGGCCATTGCCGCCCCCGGCACCGCCGAAAAATTAGCTGAGGTGGAGGATCAGCTCCGCTCCGGCAAGCTCCAGGTCTTTGACACCAGCACCTTCACTATTGGCGGCGAGGAGCTGAAGAATGCCTTCGCGCTGGACACGGACGGCGACTTCGCTCCCGACTCTGAGGAGGCTGTCTTTGACGGAGCGTTCCATGAGTCGCATTTCCAGTCTGCACCTTATTTTGCGCTTCGTATTGACGGGATTGAGTGGGTCAATGAAGAGTGGGGTTAATTCTCTGCACTAAAAAAGAGGGCCGCGCACGCGGCCCTCTTTTTTATAAATCCGCGGCCCTGCGGGCCGCACCGCTTTTTCTTCTCTCTTCGTTGAAGGATGTTTCGTACCGCCGCTGCGCGGCGGCGGGGCCTTCTTTTCCCTTGTGGGAAAAGAAGCAAAAGCACCCTCAAGGGACGTTC
>VSNB01000297.1 GCA_009774055.1 Clostridiales bacterium | reverse complement strand
TGGATTTTCGGATTTTTGTCTGGGGTTGGTTGTTGTGTATAAGCTAATGGTTCCCGTGGGGGGTGCGGTCGCCCCGCCAGAGTTTGCAGACCGCTCCACCCTCTGGAACTCCGTGGAGCAAATCGAAAAATCCAGCGACGCCCAGCTTGCCCGCGAAATCGAAGTTGCCCTTCCCGTGGAACTGTCCAGAGCGGCGCAGTTGGCCCTTGTCCGGTCATTCGTCAAAGACAATTTTGTGGCAGAGGGAATGTGCGCCGATTTTGCGCTCCACGACAAGGGCGATGGCAACCCCCACGCCCATATTATGCTGACAATACGACCACTCCGGGAAGATGGAAAATGGGGAGCGAAGTGCCGCAAGGTTTACGATCTGGACAGCCAGGGCAACCGTATCCCGGACGGCAAAGGCGGATGGAAGAATCATCGGGAGGATACCACCGACTGGAACAACCGCGAGAACGCCGAAAAGTGGCGGGCGGCGTGGGCCGCTTATGCCAACCGAGCGTTGGAGGCCGCTGGCAGGCCGGAGCGTATCGACCACCGCAGCTATGAGCGGCAGGGCATTGAAAAAATCCCCTCCGTCCACATGGGGCCTGCCGCCAGTCAGATGGAACGGCGGGGCATCCGAACAGAGAAAGGCGATCTCAATCGGCAGATTGCCGATGACAACAAACTGCTGAAGGAACTCAAGGCCAGAATCACCCGGATTTACAACTGGTCGAAGGAGCAGGCTGGGGCTGAACAGCCTAAAGACGGTGGTAGTCTTGTGGCCCGTCTTTATGAAGCCCAGGCCAAAGTCAATCAGGATAAGGCCCGTTCCCGTTCCGGCAAGATTAGGGCGCTTCAAGATAATGCAAAGCTGCTTGCCTTTTTGCAATCTAACGGCATCAATTCTATGCAGGAACTTTATGAGAAAGTTGCCGCCATGAACAAAGATTACTATGATTTGCGCGGCAAAATTGTCAAAGCGGAACGCCGGCTCGCCGTCCTGGATAAACGGCTGGAAATGTGGGCGCAGTATGAGCAATACAAGCCCATCCGCCAAAAGCTGGATAAGGTGAAACCAGGCAAACGGGAGAAGTACCAGCAGGAGCATAGAGACGGGTTAGCGTTATTCGATGCTGCCGCCGTTTTTCTGAAATCGCTGAAAGAATCCGGCGAAGCGATCACGCCCAAGGCGTGGCGGGCCGAAGCCGCAAAATTGACCATGCAGAAAGACGCAGACTATCAGAAAATGCGGGCTATGCGGGATGAAATCAAAGCTGTTGAATCACTCCGCAAGGCCGCTGACCGTCTGGCCCATGAGGGCCAGCGCCAGCAGAGGGAAACCGAACGATAACACTACGATTTTTACGAAAGGATTTTGCAATTATGGATATGACCCCATGGGAACGCCGCCAGAAGATTTTGGAGACGCTGTGTCTCCGGCGGCAGGATACTTACAGAAACCTGTCACATGAATTTAACGTCAGCACCGGCACGATTCGCCGGGACATTGTGGTGCTGACCTGCTCCTATCCCCTCGAAACGGTGAGGGGCAATCACGGCGGGGTCAGAGTGGCAGAGTGGTTCCACCTTGACCGCAGGGCGTTGAACTCTGCGGAGATCACTTTCCTCCGCAGGCTGGCGGAATCGCTGGACGGCTCCGACCGTGAAATGCTCAACCGCATTATTACCGTATTTTCGCATTGAGGACAATTACCATGCAAATGAAAATCAGCGAAATCAAAATCAACCCAGGGCGGCGGGACACCCAGCAGAGGAACGTGGAGGAACTGGCCCGGAGCATTGCCGCCGTGGGCCTGATGAATCCCATCACCGTCACCCAGGACAACACGCTTATTGCTGGCCTGCACCGATTGGAGGCTGCGAAGCTGCTGGGCTGGACGGAGATTGAGTGTACCGTCAGCGATGCGGACGGCCTGCAAGCGGAGTTGGCAGAAATTGACGAGAACTTTGTTCGGGCGGGGCTGTCCCACCGGGAGTTGGGCGACTTGCTTCTGCGCCGGAAAGAACTCTATGAAGCCATCCACCCGGAGACACGCCAGGGCCAGCGCAACGGCCAGACAGCTAAAAACGACAATTTGACGGTTTTAGCGGCAAAGCCCTTTTCGGAGGATACCGCCGATAAGCTGGGAATCAGCAAACGCACCGTGGAGCGGCTTGTCCAGACCGCCGCCAATCTGACCCCGGAGGCCAAGAAAACCATCCGGGACGCTGGCGATAAAATCACCAAAGGGGATGCGCTGAAAATTTCCAGACTGCCCCCTGACCAGCAGGCGGAGGCCGCTGCCGTTCTGATCATAGCCCCGCCAACACCGAAGCGGCAGAGGATGGCGGACGGTGAAGATGCGCTGCGCGAGTTTAAGCTCCTATGCTCCCGCTATGTTTCCGACATCAAAGCCCTTCATCACCGGGCAGATGTTTTCGCCAGAATGTCAATGTCTCAATTTGACGAACTGGGCAATAGCGCATATTCCATCACGGAAGCAATCAAGGAACTTTTTGAGGAAGTACATGAAATCCGACACGAAATGGAGAAGGAACATGAAAACTGACTATATTACCAGCGGCTCCACCCTGCCGCCCTACATGGCGTATCCCCGGTTCCTGTTGGGCATGAATATCCGGCTGACGGCGAAAGAGGTCTACGCGATCATGCTGGATATGACGTTCAATTCGGATATGGTTCAGACCGACAAGCGCGGGCGGCGGTATCTGGCGTTCTACAACAAGACCATTGCGGCGATCATCGACCGCACTCCCAGCACTGTGGCACAGTCCCTGCGGGAGTTGGAGGACGTTGGGCTGGTGGAGAAGGAACTGATCGCCCTCCACACTCCCTATCACATTTACATCAAGTTACCCGCAGGAGAAAACGTGCCGTGATTGTCCACATGAACTATCAGCAGTACCGCACCGCCCGCAGACTGGTACATAGCTGCTGCAACTATGATTGTGGGAATTGTCTGCTTCTGGACGGTGGCGAGGAATGTATCTGCCCACAGAGTATTACCTACTCGCTTGTGTGCCGCTGGTTCCGCGCCGCCGTCCTGCCCCTGGACGCTGGCTTGTGCGCCGCCCTGCTCCACCGGGCAGACCGGAGGAAATGTGTACTCTGTGGCGGTTACTATCTGCCGAAATCCAACCGGGCGAAATACTGTCCTGATTGCGCTGTTACTGCCCGTAGAAGGAAAGAAGCGGAACGCCAGCGCAAACGTTACTACGATTCTACGCATTTAGGCCCTAAAAAACCATGATTTTTCAAGGTTTTCCGGGGTGCTGTCAATAGGGGCCTGCTACATTCCCTATCTGACACCCCGGAAGGCCCTCAGAGAGCCTACAACGGCGATTCTACAAAGGAGTTTTTACCCTATGGCTGAAAACAGGAGATTTTACTATCTCAAACTGAAAGAAAACTTCTACAACAGCGAGACAATGGTTGTGCTGGAAAGTATGCCGGACGGCCTGTTGTACTCGAATCTGCTGCTGAAAATGTACCTTATGTCACTGAAAAGCGGCGGAATCCTCATGCTCAACGAGCATCTTCCCCACAC
>VSNB01000296.1 GCA_009774055.1 Clostridiales bacterium | reverse complement strand
ATGAACCAGGCAAAAAAACGCCACGAAGGAGGTGAAAAAGGCGTATTTTGTTGGTAATTGATACGACTGGCAGCGGCATGAGAGCCTAATATCTCATGTATCCGACTGCGGCTGATACTCCTGCCGGCTGTCTGGTAACAGGCAGTCGCGAAGCATAGGTGAAGACGGGGACACTGCCGGTGACGGTACACCCCGGGCTCCGCTATATATGGATAGAAATTCCTTTGTTTGTACGCTTCGTAACCAGCGAGCATCCGACCTTTCTGAATAGAAAGAGGGTGCAAGAATGAGTCTACCTCACGCAATATTGCCATGTTGTTATGGGGGATGGCGTTATGGCCGCCATAGAGTACGTGAGAAACGTACCGCAGAAATGCAGGCTCACGGAGCAGAGAGGAGTCCTAAGTATAGCATTAAGGCAGTCGTATCGATACAGGCGAACTGCCCGGCGATTCAGCAATAACCGGGGACGGTCCGCACCGAAAGGGTAGGGCCAGAAAGGTTATGAACGGGTAGTCACCGGGGCCGTAGTAGCGAAGATCCCGTATCAAGAAATACGGGGGAGCGAAGGGCCTTAGTCTTGCTTTGAACGATAAAACAGTACAACCTATATTCGCCCATTAGACGCAAGAGACTAATCGTTACGGAAATGAGGCGAAAAGCCTATGGCAGTAAACAATATTTATTATGTGGATATGGAGAAACGATACCTTGACTATCAGAACGGAGCCATTGATATGCGCAATCTGCATCCCATGGTCTATGATGACCGCAATGTTGCTCTGGCGGTCCGTCAGTTGGGGCAAAGTCCTGGCAGGATGACGCCTGGGCCGGATGGAAGCAATTACAAAACCCTGGAAAAGTATTCGGTCATGGAATTAGCGGAAATTGTCAAGGAACGGCTTCTCAAGAAACAGATGGACTATGTCTTCAAACAGAAATACCAAGAATGTGAAAAAGAAAGGTAAGCTAATGGTTGCCAACCGCCTTCCCCAGGAAAAGGCGGACGAAATTGTTGGGAAGTGCAGAGAACTTTTGCGGGCCATTCGGAAAGAACCGAGCTTTGAGACATTCAACAACTGGAATATTTATGTAGTAGGAATCCACAACTACTATCGCGGCATGACCCACTTCTGTGAAAGTTTTAGCAAAATAGGCTGGCGAATCAAGAAACTGTTTTATCACACAATGGAAAAAAGAGCTACGTTTACCAAGGAGCAATCCTATAAAAATCAATTTCTCGGAGGAAAGTATCGCTCCTGGGGAAAGGACGGCTATTATTGCTTTGGAGGCATTCCCATCATAAGAATAGACTGGGCCAACTGGGACAGTGGCCTGATATCTGCAACCAAAGGCGTTGTTCGCAGGAAGAATCCCTACGATTATGGTGAGAAAAAACACAAGTCAGGGGTTACGATGGAAATGATAACCTACCTTGTGAATACTTCCAAATACATCAAAAACAGCCGTCTGGCTATGTTCAGAATCAGCAAGTACAGTTCAGTAAAGGGAATCAGTTACTTGTCAGGTGAATTTGTTCCGGTGGAGAATTACCACTGCCACCACATCAAGCCAAAATCTAAAGGCGGAACAAATGATTTTGACAATCTGTGTGTCCTTTCGGAATTAGAACATCAAATTCTGCATAGCAGCAACCCGGAACAGCTTTATGCACTTTTCCCGAAGAAAAAGAAACGGATTAAAACGCTCATTGGCGCACTGTAAATCTTTATGCAGTAAATATGCTCTTGTTCCATTGATTAGGAGACATCTTTGGTCCTGGAGGTGTCTCTATACAAAGTAAGAGGGTACGCCGGATGCGCTGAAAGGCGCCCGTCCGGTGTGGGACGGGGGAAAAGTCCGAGATGATTTCATCAGAGACTTACCTATCGTCATCTCCCCAGGACATTCTCATTAAAGGCGGGGAGGTCCAGCGCCTGACCTTCTGGAACAAGCGTGATAACTCCCTGACCATCCTGAAGCAGAGTACCGACAAGACCCCGCTGACCGGCGCGATATTCCACGTGACCGATGAGGACGGCGCGGCCATTGGCACGAATAATGGCCGCTACACCAGTGACCGCAACGGGCTCATCACCATCACCGGCCTCCAGCCGGGGCAGATCCTCATCGTCACCGAGGAGAAGGCCCCCAACGGATATGTGCGGGATATGACCCCCAAGACCATCAAGATCAAGCAGGGCGTGGCCAACAGCCTGATCTTTGAAAATGCCCGCGCGGGAAGCCTGGTCATCAACAAGCGCAGCTCTGTGGACAAGAAGGTTCCGCTGGAGGGCGTGACGTTCAAAATCACCACCACCAGCGGCGAGTTCCTGCCGGACGAAAACGGAAAGATCAGCTCCAACGGTCTGTACTATACCGATGAGAACGGCCAGATCATCCTCAACGGCATCGTGGGTACGCTGGTGATAACCGAGCAGCAGACCATTGACGGTTACACCATCCACGAGGCCAACCGGACGCAGACGGTGGAGGTCAAGCCGGATGATACGCAGACACTTTATTTTTATAACGATCCCCTGTGCAGCCTGACCATAACAAAAGTGGATTCCGTCACCGGAAAACCTGTTCCGAACACGGAGTTCACAGTCAAGTACAGCAATGGCGTCCTCATTGGGAAATACACCACCGGAAAAGACGGTACGGTTACGGTGACCGGCCTCCAGCCCGGCAGCACTGTCGTGGTCACAGAGACGAAGGTTCCTAATGGGTATGTGCTGAACCCGACTCCGCAGATCATCGTGGTAAATAATGGGACGGGCAACTCTCTGACCAGCGGCAGCGGCTCCACTGGTTCCGGCAGCGGGACAGGCGGCAATGGCGGCAACAACCTGGATTTTGAAAATGATCCCACGACCACGCTCACGATCCAGAAGTTCGTGGACGGAACAGAGAACCAGCCCCTGAAGGGCGTGGAGTTCCTGGTCACGGACGGCACAGGCGCTGTGGTAGGACCCAATAACGGCTACTACACCACGGACAAGGACGGCCGCATCACCATCCCCAACCTGGAGCCGGGTACGACTATTACCGCGCGGGAGACAAAGACTCTGGATGGCTACATCCTCAATCCCACGCCCCAGACCATTACCATCAAGACCGGCGAGGGCCAGACAATGACCTTCTGGAACAAGAAGGCCGGAGGGCTCATCGTCAACAAGGTGGACGCTCTGACGAAGAAGCCTTTGGCAGGTGTGAAGTTCAAGATCACCTATGCGGACGGCAGAAATGTGGATATGGAGGGCGGGAAAATTTCCTCCAATGGTCTGTATACCACAGACGCTCAGGGACAGATCAAGATCCTGGGTATCACCGGCACAGTGATCGTGGAGGAGATCGAGACGCTGCCCGGCTACATCATCGACCCCAATGCCAGGAGCCAGACGGTGGTGGTCAATGCCAACGATACCCAGACACTCACCTTTGAAAATACCCCCGTAGGCGGCGTGGAGATCATCAAGGTGGATGAAGCCGACCGCACCAAGCGGCTGGCGAATGTCTCCTTCGAGATCCGCCGCATGGACGATGGTCTCGTGGATACCGTCACCACCGGCAAGG
>VSNB01000295.1 GCA_009774055.1 Clostridiales bacterium | reverse complement strand
TGTTGCCCCCCCCTTGCCGCCGAAAAACTACAAAATTTCTTCGGCGTTTTCTTACAATTTCAAATTGGCGTTGACAATGGGAATGACCACGGCGGGGGCAGGGTCGCGGGCCAGCCGCTTGGCCGTAGTCTGGCCCACAACTTTCATGTCCTGCTTGGCAATCGCCAGCAGCAGGGCGGCGACATTTTTCACGCCCTCCAGGGTCAGCTTCGCCGCCGCCTCAGTCGCCTGCAAACTTTCTCGGACAACAACATCCGCAGCTTCAGCACTTACATCCATTTGCCTTTCTTCTCCTTTCTTACTTGCTCGTCCGTTCGATCCCGGACGGCCTCATGGCTGCTCCGTTCCTCCTGCCGCATGAGCTGCTCCTGATCCCTGATTTTCGGAATATCCTCCGTAATTTTTCGGCAGATCGTCAGCTCGCGGCGGGTAGAGCGCAGCTTGCCATTGACAGTCTCCAACTCGGCCCCCACGTCCCGGCCCTCGCGTCGTTCCCGGTAAAGCTCCGCACGGTAGTCTGTCAGCAGGTCGATCTGGCCTTGCAGGGCGTCGCCCAGCATGGCAAGCTGGCTGTCTGTCTCTATGCGGTATTGCAGTAGAAAATGGAATTGCTTTTGATACCGCTGGAGCTTTGCCACTTCCCTGCGGACAGCCGGGGGCGGCGGGGTGCGCTTGGGCCTGCGGTAGCCGTTGAGTAAATATAAGTAGCGCAGATAGAGCGCACGAAAGCCGCGCACTTTCCGGCGCGGCTGATGGGGGACAGCGTCCCCTCGAACGGTATAACGTTTTTTTACCTGGGGAATGGGGCGTACCAGCGGTATGGGCGGCGCAGACGGCGGCAGGGGCAGTTCGTAGGGTTCGCCCCGCCGCGCCGCCGCCAGCCGTTCCCGGATGTGGGCTTCGGTGTAACCGTCGCCCAGGCTGTCCAGCCGGAATACATAGTCCCCGCCTGGGGGCTGGACGGCGGTATGCTTCACATTCGATCCATATTTAATGGTATAGCCCTGCCGCCGCAGGGCGGCAAGGAAGGAGTCAAAGGTAAAGCTCTCCCCGATGGCGGCGTCAATATCCTGCATGACCCCGGCCATCACGATTTTTCGCCCTTGTTTTTCCGCTGTCCACTCGGTATAATGTTTTCCGTGGCCCTGCGGCTCAATGACCGACAGGCCGCGCTCCCGGCTTACCTCGTTGGACGTGCCGCGCAGATCCCCAAAATAACTTTGGAAGTCGCTGCGGTATTTCTTCCCGTCCACAAAGGAAACGGAATTGAAAACGATGTGACAGTGGAGATGCGCCCGGTCAACATGGGTCGCCACAACAACCTCGTACTTGTCCCCCAGCAGACGGCGGGCAAATTCCACCCCGGCGGCGTGGGCCTCATCCGGCGTTACCTCGCCGGGGGCGTAGGAATGGATGATATGGTAGCCCAAAACACCGCCCTTTTTGTCCCAGCGCCTCTTGGTGGCGCGCATATCCGACAGGGCGGTGTCCGGGTAGCAGTTGATGCCTGTGACAAGCTGGTGCGTCTTGTCCGGGTTCTCCGCATAGGCCAGCGCGGCGGCGAGGCCGGTTTTTTCCTCGTTCAGCACATAGTCGATACAGTGATCCATACGTCCGTGCAGAGTGATGATTTTGTCGTAGGCCAATTACAGCGTCTCCTTTACCGTGCGCCACGCCTGCCGGACTAATGCGGCGGCCTCCGCGATCTCCGCTTTGCCGATGCCCTTGGTGGCGTTGGCCCAATACGCGATTTGGTTCACATTATTGCCGATGGCCGACAGCTCCCGGAGCAGGGCGGCATAGGTGTCGGGCGGGCGGGGGCGCAGTTGTACGCCAGCGGCAAGTGCGCGGAGAAACGGGTCAATGCCCAGCCCCGCAAGCTCGGCCTGCTTCTTCAGGTGCCGGTATTCCTGCTCGTTCATCCACACGCTCACATGGCGATTGCGTTTCCTCATGGCATCCTCCTTTCGGTGGGCAGTAAAAAATACGTCTCACCGTGAGACGCATTTTTGAAACATTATTTAGGGATAGAAAGTGTACCTCAGCGGTATCTGTTGATTAGGAGTGCAGAGTATGATAAAAAATAACATCCGAAAATTACGCCGTTCTCAAGATTTATCTCAGCAAAAGCTGGCGGATATTCTTGGCGTCAAGCAGGGGCTTATTAGCAAATGGGAGCTTGGAAAAGAAGTACCTGCGGAAGAAAATGTCAATGATATGGCGGACTATTTTGGCGTATCTCCGGCATACGTTCTTGGCAAATCACAAACAATGTACGATAAAAACATCTTAAATTTTGATTCATCTTCTGTGCCGGAAGAATACACAGCCAAGAATTATGATGAATGTGATCTGCTTCAAATATTTCGGCTTCTCCCGGAGAATGGGAAAACATACCTTTTAACAACTCTGCGTATGCTTGAAAAGTTTTACTCATAAAAGCGGGCGCATCAATGCGTCTCACCGTGAGACGCATTTCCGTATAAAGTGCGCTGAATAAATACGTCTCACGGTGAGACGTATTTCGCTGGGGGTTTAAGGGGGCTGTGCCCCCTAACAAGGGTCATTTGGTGTGCTACCAAATGACATACTTGCTCGGACAGCACCGCCTTTCGGCGGCGCTGTCCGCTGTGGGTGCTACCTTACAGCCGGTTTCTTCTTACGGGGCGTCCTCTTTCTGACGGCAGAGGCGATGCGCTCTTTCTGGAGAACACAGTCCAGCTCCAGCTCATTTCCGGGTTTATAGTGGATGCGTTCAATACGCCCGTGGTCGTTAATCAGACTGTGAAAGTGCCCAGAATATGCTGCATAGGGCAGTTCAAGCTCTGTGCCGTCCGCAAAGGTCAGTTCTACCATTTCAGCGTGAATAGCGTTCTGCTTCACACGCTCTACCTGCTCCCCATAGCGCAGGGGCTTAACTTGGCCCAGCACAAAAGCGCCCTCCCGTCCAGGTTCAACGATGACGCGGTACGCCTTGATATGCTCCGCGTCATAGTCGTAATGCGTCCAGGTGATGTGTGCTGTGCTTTCCTTGATAAATGCCTCCCGTTCTGGGACGCATAGTGTCCCGCAGGGACGGCTCAACCACAGAAATGTACGCTTTTCCCGGCTGATTTCCAGCATGGCGGCGGTCAGCCGCGCTTCATCGTGGGCAAAGTCCGATTGATAGTGCTGGGTGTTTTCCTCCACGATTCCCTGCAAAAACGGGATAATATCAATCATCTTTTCCATAGCGTTCGTCCAGATTAGGGCCATTCACCGGGGAGAGGTACTTCTCCCCAAATTCCTCCGGGGTCAGCAGCTCCCCCGCCGTGTCCAGCATAAGGTCGCTGTCGTAAACATCCCGTTCGCCGCTCTCCGGGATTTCCACAGGGATCAAGGTCAGTACCGTCCCCAAAAGGGCCGCGCTGCCATCGGCGCTCACCAGCTCATAGTAGAACATATCAGGGCTTTGCTCGTCGGGTGGGATGTCCTGATCCGTGAACAGGGCGGGAATACCGAAAATCTCAATTTCCCGCAGGGGCGTCTGCCCGGTCTTTTTTTCCATAGGGTCAACTCCTATCTTCGTGTTTTTTGTGCGCGGCGGTTTCCTTTCTGGCGGGGGCGCTGTTCCT
>VSNB01000294.1 GCA_009774055.1 Clostridiales bacterium | reverse complement strand
CGTTTGGCGCGGGGGCGCGGAGAGGTGTATAAGACACTTTTAATCCCCACCCCATAAAAAACTGGGGGGCGCGCCGCAGCAGTTTACTGCGGCGCGCCCCTTCTTCCAATTAAACGCAAGGCCTGCTCCACTCAGGCGCATCGCCCGGAAGCATCCCCGCTCAATGGTCCGTGTCCACAAACACGATGCTGGAGTCCCCCTTCCGGGCCTGCTCCAGAACGGCCTGGGCCAGCATCTGAAACGTTCCGTGGGACGAAGAGGCCCCCGTGATCGCGTCAATTCGGCCCTCGCCCTGCCCCTCCAGAAGCTGGCCCGCGTAGTAGCGGGTATACTCATTGGGGTAGGTTCCGTTTACATGGAGCATGTTCTGCATGTATGCGTTATCCCAGCTCTTGATGAATCCGCTGGCATTCTCCGCATTGTACTCCACGGAGATAATGCTCCCGCCCTTTACCAGGATGGTAATATATTCCTTCCAGCCGTGGCTGAACTCGGACATCTGCGCGGTATAATATCCGTCCTGCAGCTGCGTCCGGCTTCCGCAGGCGGTCAGCAGCGATACCAGCAGCAGCATGCCTGCAAGAATGGCAAAAATCCGTTTCATCCCCTCTGTTTCTCCTTCAGAACAAATTTTCTCACATGGGACTGGAGCGCTTCCGCTTCTCTTGCCAGAGAGCCGCTGGACTGCTCGGTTTCTCCCGCGTTCTGCAGGTTGCGGTCCGCAATATCGGAAATGGTCGCAATCCGCGCCTCCATGGAGGCCAGCGCGGCCTCCTGGCCCTGTACCGCCGCCGCCAGCTGATCCGAAATGTCGTTGATCTGCGCGGAAACGTCGGAAATTGCGTGGAGGGACCCGGCGGTGTCCGCTGTCAGCGCCACGCCGGTCTGGATAATGGCCTTGGTGTTGTTGACCATTTCGGTTGCGCTCTGCGCCGCCGCGGTGCTCTTGGCGGCCAGCTGCTTCACCTCGTCCGCCACAACCGCAAAGCCCTTTCCGGCGACGCCGGCCCTGGCCGCCTCCACCGAGGCGTTGAGGGCCAGGATGTTGGTCTGGAAGGCGATGTCCTCAATGTCCTTTGCAATCTTGGTAATCTGCTGGGCGTTGGCGCTGATGTCGTCCATTGCGGAGGTCAGGGCGTTCATCTGCTCGTTGGCGCTTTGAATGCGCCGGGCGATCTCCTCCGTCTGGACGCGGGTCTGGCTGCTGCTCTCCGTGACGTCGGCCAGCCGGTCCTTTACATGGGATACCTCGTGTACCAGCTCCTCGGTGGACGCATTCTGCTCCATGGATGCCTGATGCAGCTGCACAGACTGTCCGCTCAGCTGCTCCGCCATGCCCGTAAGCCGGTCCGCGGCGGCGCGGAAGCCCAGAAGCGTCTCGTTCATCGACTCGGTAATGGTACACAAGCTGCCCCGGATCAGCACAAAGTCCCCCTTGTAGTCCACCTGGGGCCCGGTGCGCAGGTCGCCGCCCGCAACCCGGGTCAGAACCTGCTGGATGTCGGATATGTAGCGGTTCATGCTTTCCAGCGTGGCGTCCAGCGTCTGGGTCATGACCTCCAGCTCATCTCCGGTGGCGATGTGAAGCACTTCCGTGTGCAGATCGCCGTCGGAGAGGGCCACCATCCGGTCCGTTACGCGCTTCACCGGGCGGGAGATCGACCTGGCCAGGCGCAGGACCACCAGCAGGGAAACCGCCAGAACCGCTATGGTCGCCAGAACGGACACGAGCATCGCCGTGTTGATAAAGTGGCTGTAATCCGACTTGGGGATCTGAATCACCAGCGACCACTGCGTCCCCCGGATGGGAGAAAACGCCGCCAGCATTTGCTCTCCGCCGACGGGGAATTCCGCCGCTCCAGTCTCCCCGGTCGTCACCCGCTCCGCCGCTTCCGCGCTGCCGCCGCTGAGCTGGGACAGGGAGCTCCTGTTGAGGGCCAGGGACTGATCCGGATGGCCGGTGACGATGCCCTCCTGGTTGACCATATAGGCCATGCCGCTTCGTCCTAAATTGATGCTGCTGATCACATCGTTGAGGGTGTCGTATTTATAGACGCCCACCACATACAGGGCTGTTTCGCCGTTTTCCTTCACCGGCATTCCCATCGTAATGCCCAGCTTCCCCTCAAAGATAGTGGAGGAATTGGTGGTCAGATTATCGGTTTCCTGCAGCAGCGCAAAAAAGCCGCTCTCCAGGCTTTCCGGCGCGCCGCTGAGCCCCTGGACCAGCCGCCCGTCCAAGTCGTACAGGGCGATGGTATACAGCTCATAAATCTCCGCCGCCTCCTCCAGCACCGCCTGGCGGCTGGCCGCCGCTAACGCGGCGTTCGGGCGGACCGCCTCCGTTCCGTCCGGGCCGGCGGCCTCCGGCGCGTTCATCCGGGAATCGCCGGCAATGGTCATCATCCGATCCGCCAGCATATGGATGTTGGCCTCCACCGTCTTGGCTGACTGCCGGGCCATCGGCTGAAGGCTGTCCAACAAGATATTGTTGGCAAGCGACTGCATGGAAAGGGCCATAAAGGTACAGCATATGGCCACCAAAATCAGGATATTCAAGGTTGTATTTCTCAATATCCTTCTATTCAGGCTCCGTTTTATCCCCCGGCTGGCGAGGGAATCCGCTTGCTTTCCCGTCACGTTCCTGTCGCTCCTTTTTCAATGATTTTTGTCAACAGACAGAAGAAAAAGCCGCTCGATCTTTTGTTCCCGGGCAGCGCGCCCCGCGGAACCGTTTGACGATAGACTTCGAGGGCAGTATAACACAGATTCCCAGGAAAGGGAAGGGCTTTTTTCGCATTTCCGCCAGCGACTCAAAATCCGCCGAAATCATAGCTTTGCGGGTCTTTTCTCCCGCTATCTCAGCCGGGAAAAGCGGACATCCGGCGAAAGGCCGGGGAGAGGCTGTCAAGCCCTCTCCCCGGCCTCCAGTATATGCGCGCCCGCATTTTGATCATGCCAGCCGCGCAATTTCTCATTCCCCCCGGGCCTTCCCCGCCAGCAGCTCCAGGTAGGACCGGCGGGACAACCGGTCCCGGGAGATCCCCAGCCCGTCCAGCAGGGCCAGCAGCCGGCCGACGGCCTCCTCCCGTCCCTCCTCCGCCGGGACCAGAATTTCCAGCTCCAGAAAGCCGCCCAGCCCCTCCACCTCGTCCAGGCAGAGGGTCACATCCTCCATGCGGTACGTCCGGCGGACCTTGTCCACCACCGCGAGGGGTCGGTATCCCAGGGCTTCCAGCAGCTTTTCCGCCGTTTCCCCATCGGACACCGCCGTCTCGTACTCCGTGCGGGCGTTGGACACCTGGTCCAGCTTGGGCCCCTTGTAGGTCAGCAGGCTCTCCCGGGGTCCGTCCGGCAGACGCCGGACGCTGCGCAGGCGCAGGGCCTCGTCCGTCCGCCGGAAGTCCCGGCCGGCTCCGTTGAAATATACGTCCCTCTCCCGGACCGCCCCCTCCGGCGCAAAGCCCCGGGCCAGGGCCCGGTCCAGCAGCGCCTCCACGGACATATCGCCCAGGGACGCCTTCAGTTCCGCTTCCAGCACCAGTCTCTCCTCCTTAGAGCCTGTTTCATATCTCCCCGCGCACGTCTTGACGGCGGATTTTCCGCCCAGACTTCGTTAAAAACCC
>VSNB01000293.1 GCA_009774055.1 Clostridiales bacterium | reverse complement strand
GGGAGGGGGCGGCGGAGGCGGCTCGTTTCCGCCGCCCTGGCCCCCCTGGGGCGATTCTCCGCCGCCTCCGCCCAGGTTCAGGGACTGGGCCAGGTTCATGATCTGGCTCATGGCGTCCGGGTTGGAGAGAACGGAATTCAATTTTTCCTCAAAGTCGCTCACGGGCCGTTCCCTCCTTTCCGGAGATGGCTCTTACTTCTGTCCGAAGCTGTTCCCCAGCCGCTGGAGCAGCTCCGCGCCGCCGGGGGTGGAGCTGATGGACTGGATCAGGGATTTCAGCTGGGAGGTGTCGCCCCTGGCGGCGCTCTCCGCGATCTTCTGCAGAGACGCCTGGTCTGTGCCCTGGGTCAGCATGCCGGCCAGCGCCTTGGCGTCCGGCGAGCTGGCAACCCGCTCCCACATCTTCTTGTCGCCCAGCGCCTGCTGGAGCTTGGATTGGCTGTTCTGTTTCATACCGTGTCCTCCCGGTTCGTTTTCCTTCCAGTATATGAGGCGGAAGCAAAAAATGTGCCCCTTCCTTGCAGGGGAAAGGGCGGGGAAGCATACGACCGTAATCCTCAAAAAATTTTAAAGGTTCCCCCCGTTGCATCGTATTCTCAGATATGGTACAATAGAAAATTAGATGTATAGGGGTCCGTACGCGCCGCCGGAGGCGGCGTCGCGGCGTGCGCGGACTCCAAGAAAACGGAGGAGCTTCCATGAATACCCGTGATTTCCACAAGCAGGGGCTGCTGCGCATTTTCCTCAGCTATTTCAAACCCCATATGAACCTGTTTCTGCTGGACATGGCCTGCGCCCTGATGATCTCGGCGGTGGATCTGACCTTCCCCTACGTGTCCCGGATCTGCATGTACGAGCTGATTCCCGAGAACAAGTACCAGGCGTTCTTCGCCGTGATATTGGTGCTGATCGCCGCCTACCTGCTGCGGGCGGGGCTGCAGTACGTGGTCTGCTACTGGGGCCACACCTTCGGCGTCCTGGTGGAGGCGGACATCCGCCGGGACCTGTTCAGCCACCTGCAGACCCTCTCCTTCGGCTTTTATGACAAAAACCGCACCGGCCACCTGATGAGCCGGATGACGGCGGAGCTCTTCGACATTACGGAGCTGGCCCACCACGGCCCCGAGGACCTGTTTATCTCCGGCGTGACCCTGGTCGGCGCTGTCGCCATCATGTTCACCATCCAGTGGCGTCTGGCTCTGGTGATGCTGCTGCTGGTGCCCACCTTCCTGGTGGTGGTGAACCTCAACCGGCAGAAGATGATGCAGGCGTCCAAGCACGTCAAGCAGAATATCGCCAGCATCAACGCCGACATTGAGTCCAGCATCTCCGGCATGCGCACCGCCAAGGCCTTTTCCAACGAGGACGCGGAAAACGAGAAGTTCCTGGGGGCCAACGAGCGCTTCAAGACCTCCAAGAAGGAGCGGTACAGAGCCATGGCCTGGTTTATGTGCTCCATGGAGTTTTTCACCTGCATCATGCCCGTGGTGGTCATCGCCGTGGGCGGGTGGCTCATCATGGACAGCCACATGGGCTATGAGGACCTCATCACCTTCAGCCTCTACACCAGCACCTTCATCAACCCCATGCGCCGCCTCTCCAGCCTCTCGGAAATGCTGGTGGACGGCATTGCGGGCCTGAGCCGCTTCGTGGACCTCATGCGCATCGAGCCCGATCTGAAAGACAAGCCCGATGCGCTGGAGCTCCGGCACGTGGAGGGCCGCATTGATGTGGACGCCGTGTCCTTCGCCTACGAGCGGGACAACGCCGAGGTCCTCCACCACGTCTCCCTCCACGTCTCCCCCGGCGAAACCATCGCCGTAGTGGGCCCCTCCGGCGGCGGCAAGACCACTTTGTGCAGTCTTATCCCCCGGTTCTACGATGTGAGCAGCGGCAGCATCCGGATCGACGGCGTCGATATCCGGGACGTGCAGCAGCAGAGCCTCCGCCGGAATATCGGCGTGGTGCAGCAGGACGTGTTCCTCTTCGCCGCCAGCATCCTGGACAACATCCGCTACGGCCGGCCCGGGGCCACCAACGAGGAGGTCATCGCCGCCGCCAAGCGGGCGGAGATCTACGACGACATCATGGCCATGCCCGACGGCTTCGATACCTACGTGGGCGAGCGGGGCGTGCTTCTCTCCGGCGGGCAGAAGCAGCGGATCTCCATCGCCCGGATTTTCCTCAAGGACCCGCCGGTGCTGATTCTGGACGAGGCCACCTCCGCCCTGGACAGCGTGACGGAGGCCAAAATCCAGCGGGCCTTTGACGAGCTGGCCAAGGGCCGCACCACCCTAATCATCGCCCACCGGCTGTCCACCGTCCGGGGGGCCAGCCGCATCCTGGTGGTCCGGGACGGCGTCATCAGCGAGGAGGGCTCCCATCAGGAGCTGCTGGAGCGGAACGGCGACTACGCCCAGCTGTACAACACACAGAATCTGCATGGATAAGGCGGCGACGATAGCGAAGATCGCCCAGGAGCCGGAGGACCGGCTTCTGCTGGCGAGGATCTGGGATAAATATGAGCAGACCCAGCGGAAGAATATTCCCGCCGCCACCGTGTTCCTCTCTCCCCGGGAGCGGCAGCTGGCCCAGTCCCTGCTGAACGCCGCCGGCGTCCGGTCCGGATATCTGTTTGACGGCGGCTATGAGGAGGCGGAGCGCCAAATCCTGCTGTTCCTCCCCGACTGGGCGGAGGAGGCGGAGGGGGAGCTGACCTTCCTCCGGGCGGAATTTCACGGCGCGGACAGCGTCCTGACCCACCGGGACATTCTGGGAAGCCTCATGGGCCTGGGCGTCGCCCGGGAGCGGGTGGGGGACATTCTGGTATCTCCCCACAGCGCGGACATCGTCGCGTCGCCGTCCCTTCTGGATTTCTTCCTGCGGGAGTGGGGCCAGGCGGGGCGGGTGAAGCTGACGGTCACGGAGATCGGACGGGACGCTCTGCGCGTCCCCCAGGCTCAGGTGAAGGTGATCCGGGACACGGTTTCTTCCCTGCGGCTGGACGCCGTTGCCGCCTCCGCCTTTTCCATGAGCCGGGGCAGGGCCGCGGAGCTCATCGCCGCCGGGCGGGTCAGTTTGGACCATGTTCCTTGTCTGAAGGCAGACAAGCCCGTTGCGGAGGGGGCGGTGATCACCGCCCGGGGGCTTGGAAGGGCGAGGGGCGCCCTGGGGGGCGGCCTCACCAAGACGGGGAGAATCGGGGCCCGCAGCGAACGAAACCTCTGACCTTCTCTTCGCCGCCTCCGGCGGCGAACGGGAGTTGTTTCTCGAATCGGCCCGGGGGCTTCTCGCCCCCGGACTCCTCGGGTACTTTTTGTGTGAACAAAAAGTACCCAAAAAGTCACTTAAACCTACGGTTTAAGAATCCCTTATTTATGACGGGGGTATTTTGTTTTGCGCTTCCACTGCAGTCCGTCCGGGCTAAACCGGGCTTCCGGACCATGAATCGGGCGAAGCGGCTGTTTGAGGATGGTTTTGGCAGACCCTACCTCTTGCGGAGTGCGGGGGGGGTGTCGCCGGGCGGAGCGCTGTTCTGTTTGTTGGGTGCCGGGTCAGGATATGTGACGGCGGAGGAGGGCGGCGCTTTGGTCGAATGCGGCTAAAAACATGGCGTACAGCTCCTC
>VSNB01000292.1 GCA_009774055.1 Clostridiales bacterium | reverse complement strand
CGCCCCACCCTGCCAAGGAGGAGCGCATCCGGGAGGCGGCGGCGTGCATCAACGCAGCCCACCGGCCCTTCCTCTATTTCGGCGGCGGACTTATCGCCAGCGGAGCGCAGGAGGAGCTGCTGGCGCTGGCGGAGAAGATCGACGCCCCCATCGGCTGCTCCCTCATGGGCGTATCCGGCATCCCCACGGACCACCCCCGGTTTCTGGGGATGCAGGGGATGCACGGGCACTACGCCTGCTCCACCGCCATGCACCGGTCTGACTGCCTCATCGCCCTGGGGACGCGGTTCAACGACCGGGTCACCGGCGACCGGACCAAGTTCGCCAAGGGGGCAAAGCTGGTGCAGATCGACGTGGACGGCTCGGAGCTGTCCAAGAACGTGGCGGCGGCGTGCGGGATGCGGGGAGACGTGAAGCTGACCCTGCAAAGGCTGGTGGAGCTGGTCTCCCTGGCGGAGCATCCGGAGTGGAGGGGCACCCTGGAGGGCTTCCGGAACACGGAGGCCGAGAGCCGGGACGTCCGGACGGGCCTCACCCCCCGGAATGCCCTGCTGACTCTGGACAGGCATCTGACGGAGGCGACTCCGGTCGCTACCGACGTAGGCCAGCACCAGATGTGGGCGGCCCAGACCCTGTCCTTCCGGAAGCCCCGGCGGTTCATTTCCAGCGGCGGGCTGGGCACCATGGGCTTCGGCATGGGCGCGGCCATGGGGGCCCAGATGGCTACCGGGGAGCATGCCGTGCTGGTCACCGGGGACGGCAGCTTCGGCATGAACCTCAACGAGCTGGCTACCGCCGTGACGAACCGGGTGCCCCTGGCGATTCTCCTGCTCAACAACGGCGTGCTGGGCATGGTGCGGCAGTGGCAGACGCTGTTCTTCGACAAGCACTACTCCAACACCGTTCTGGAGCGCCAGACGGACTTTGTGAAGCTGGCGGAGGCCTTCGGCGCCAGGGGCGAGCGGGTGGATACGCTGGAGGGGCTGGACGAGGCCCTGGGGCGGGCCTTCGGGTACGAGGGGCCGTACCTCATTGATTGCCTCATTGGAGAGGACGAGTTCGTCCTGCCCATGCTGCCCCCCGGCGGGAGCATGGACGACATGATCACAAAGGTAGGTGACTGACATGGAGAAACGCTATACCGTAGCCGTGCTGGTGCGCAACCAGTTCGGCGTATTGAACCGGGTCACCAGCATGTTCCGGCGGCGGCAGTTCAATATCGACAACCTGACCGTCAGTGAGACGGAGTCTCCGGATTACTCCCGGATCACCGTCCAGTTCGCGGGGGAGCGGGTGACCAAACAGCAGCTGGTGGACCAGCTGTACAAGCTGCCGGACGTGTGCTCTATCCGGGAGCTGGACAATGAAAACTCCGTCAGCTTCGAGCTGCTGCTCATCAAGCTAAAAAACGACCCCGCCAGCCGGGGGGACATCATGGCTGCGGCAGACGCCTTTGAGGCCAAGACGGTCGATTACACCCGGGAGTCCATCGTTTTGCGGGTCACCGCCGACAGCCGGCGGATCGACGATTTCATCGACCTCATGCGGGACTACGAAATTCTGGAGATCTGCCGCACGGGGGTGGTATCCCTGGAGCGGGGCGCGGATACCATCCGGAAAGTGACGAACCTGTGAGCAAACTGATCATTTTAAGGGGCAATTCGGGAAGCGGCAAAAGCAGCGCGGCCAAGGCCCTTCAGCGAGAGCTTGGCCGGAATACGCTCATGATATCACAGGATACGGTCCGCCGGGAGATGCTGTGGGCACGTGACAGCGAGGACACGCCGGCGATCCCGCTTTTGATCCATCTGCTGCGCTACGGATACGAGCATCATACCGTGGTGATCCTGGAAGGGATATTGTATGCGGATTGGTACCAGCCGGTGTTTGAGGCTGCGGCGGCTTTGTTCGGAAAACAAATTTATGCGTACTACTATGACCTGCCTTTTGAAGAAACCTTGCGGCGTCACGCGACAAAGAAGAACCGCTTTTCATTTGGAGAAAAAGAAATGCGGCGATGGTGGCGGGACCGCGATCATATCGGCCTGATCCCTGAAAAGTCTATCGGCGTGGAAGCGTCTCTGGACGAGGCGGTCCGCATGATCCTTTCCGATATGCAGGCGGAAAAATAATTTCTGCTTTTGGCTGAAAATCGGCATTAAAGCAATAAAAACCATATTTTAAAAGTGAGGTAACACATCATGGCAAGAATTTTCTATCAGCAGGACTGCGATCTCCAGAAGCTGGCGAACAAGACGGTGGCCATCATCGGCTACGGCTCCCAGGGCCACGCCCACGCGCTGAACCTGAAGGACAGCGGCGTGAAGGTCGTCGTGGGCCTCTATGAGGGCAGCAAGAGCTGGGCCAGGGCAGAGAGCCAGGGCCTCACCGTCATGACCTCCGCCGATGCCGCCAAGGCCGCCGACGTCATCATGATCCTCATCAACGACGAGAAGCAGGCCAAGCTCTACAAGGAGAGAATTGAGCCTAACCTCACCGAGGGAAAGACCCTGGCCTTCGCCCACGGGTTCAACATCCACTTCGGCTGCATCAAGCCCCCCAAGAACGTCAACGTCATTATGATCGCCCCCAAGGGCCCCGGACACACGGTCCGCAGCGAGTACCAGGCGGGCAAGGGCGTGCCCTGCCTCATCGCCGTGGAGCAGGACGCCACCGGCGACGCCTGGGACATCGGCCTAGCCTACGCCCTGGGCATCGGCGGGGCGAGAGCGGGGGTGCTGGAAACCACCTTCCGCACGGAGACGGAGACGGACCTCTTCGGCGAGCAGGCGGTCCTCTGCGGCGGCGTGTGCGCGCTGATGCAGGCGGGCTTCGAGACGCTGGTGGAGGCGGGATACGATCCCCGGAACGCCTATTTTGAGTGCATCCACGAGATGAAGCTGATCGTCGATCTCATTTACCAGAGCGGCTTTGCCGGGATGCGGTATTCTATCTCCAACACCGCCGAGTACGGCGACTACATCACCGGCCCCAAGATCATCACCGAGGACACCAAGAAGGCCATGAAGAAGATTCTTTCCGACATCCAGGACGGCACCTTTGCCAAGGATTTCCTTCTCGACATGTCCGACGCTGGTTCTCAGGTGCACTTCAACGCCATGCGGAAGAAGGCTTCCGAACACCCCGCCGAGATTGTCGGCGAGGATATTCGGAAGCTGTACAGCTGGTCTGACGAGGACAAGCTCATCAATAACTAAATCTTATCTTCGCGCCCTTCGGGCGCGAACAGCAAATTCTTCTCGAATCGGCCCGGGGGCTATGCGCCCCCGGACCCTGCACCTACTTTTTGTGTGAACAAAAAGTAGGCAAAAAGTCACTTAAACCTACGGTTTAAGAATCCCTAGACGGGCAGGCGCGTGCGCGCCTTTGCCCTATACGGGGGATAAAGGGCTGTGCGGTGCTGATTGGGGCGGGCGAAGCCTCCGAATTTCTGGTCCTACGGGTATCTAATCTAGTGGCTTGGCAGTTGACCGACTCCGCCTGCCGGCCTGTTAAAGGGGTAGGGTCTGCTAAGGGGGACGTTCTAACGGGATTGCCCCGGGAGATTCAGCGTGTATGACGGTAGGGTCTGCGTTTACATCCTCAAATAGACGCTTCGCCCGATCCATGG
>VSNB01000291.1 GCA_009774055.1 Clostridiales bacterium | reverse complement strand
CCTTTATGTGATGCTCTAAGTTTCGCATAAATAGAGGCGCAGGTGTACTCTTATATGCAACTTTCTCCCAAATTTGTCGTGAAAACAAAAAAGGACATTTTCCGCCCCCCTGCCAAAAAATGCGGGACTCCGTGAAAACGGAGCCCCGCGTTTTACGCTATTCCAATAAAAATCCCGCAATCCTCAGCTCCTCCCTTACCCGGAGGAAGGACTCCTCATCGGGACAGGACAAGGTGTGCAGGTGCGCCCCCTCGGTGAGAAGGGACAGGGGCTGCGCCGCCTCCGAGCGGCGGATAAACTCCTTCACATCGTACCGGCTGGCGAGCCCCAGGGTCCCGGTGAGCTGACCGTACACCGGGTGCTCCACGATCACGTCCAGAACCGTGCAGCCGTTGTCCACCATAATCTGAAGCTCTGCCGCCATGTCGGACGCCTGGTGGCGGCAGGCCGCCCGCCGTATCAGTCCCGCCTGCCGGCCCTGGACCACGTAGCCCCGGGCGGTGGCGTCGATAGCGGCTCCCCCCGCCCGCAGCAGGGCCACGTCCCCCACGATCAGCTGGCGGCTGACGCCGAAGCGTCCCGCCAGCGCAGACGCGCTGACAGGCCCAGCGGACTGGGCAAGGGTTTCCAGAATGGCGGCGCGGCGTTCTTCTGCCGTCATGGGTTAAGCCTCCTTCGCTGCCCGTACTCACCGGCGGCGAACGCCGCCTATGGATACAGCTTCTTGTTTCCTCCAGTATACGCAAAGGAGGCCCTTTCGTCAAGATACCGCGAAGGACAGCTTCTCCCCGTCGCTGCCGATGGTCACCCGCTGCCCGTCGGACAGGGTACCCCGGATGAGCATGTCCGCCAGCTCCGTCTCCACGTACTTTTGAAGATACCGTTTCACCGGCCTTGCGCCATAGGAGGGCGAGTAGCCGGCGCGGGCGATGAACCGCCGGGCCTCCTCCGTCAGCTCCAGGCGGATGTCCCGGTCCGCCAGCCGCCGGACCAGGGCGGACATGGCGATGTCGATAATACCGCCGATCTGGCTCTCGGTCAGGGGGGAGAACACCACGATATCGTCCACCCGGTTGATGAACTCCGGGCGGAAGTATCGGTTCAGCTCATTGCGGACCTGCTCCTTCACATCGGAGTCGATGGAGCCGTCCTGGCGGATGTTCTCCGTGAGGTAGGCGGAGCCGATGTTGCTGGTCATGATGACGATGGTATTTTTGAAGTCCACCGTCCGCCCCTGGCTGTCCGTCAGGCGGCCATCGTCCAGGAGCTGGAGGAGGATGTTAAACACGTCCGGGTGGGCCTTCTCGATCTCGTCGAAGAGGACCACGGAGTAGGGCTTGCGCCGGACGGCCTCGGTAAGCTGGCCCCCCTCGTCATAGCCCACGTAGCCCGGAGGCGCACCTACCAGCCGGGAGACGGCGTGCTTCTCCATATACTCGGACATGTCGATGCGGACCATGTTCCGCTCGTCGTCAAAGAGGGATGCCGCCAGGGTCTTGGCCAGCTCCGTCTTTCCCACACCGGTGGGGCCCAGGAAGATGAAGGAGCCAATGGGGCGGCTCTCATCCTTGAGTCCCGCCCGGCCTCTCAGAATGGCCTCGCTGACGGCGGCAACGGCCTCGTCCTGGCCGATGACCCGGCGGTGGAGGATTTCCGGCAGGCGCAGAAGCTTCTCCTTCTCAGATTCTACCAGCTTGCTCACCGGGATGCCGGTCCACTTGCTGACCACGCCGGCGATCTCCTCCTCGGTGACCTCCTCCTTCAGAAGGCGGTCCTCCCTGCCGGCGTCCACCCGCTGCCGCTCCTCCTCCAGCTGCTTCTCCAGCCGGGGCAGGGCGTCGTATTTCAGCCGGGCCATTTTTTCCAGGTCATAGCTGCGCTCCGCCTCATCCATCTGATGGCGGGTGTCCTCGATCTCCTGCTTGATGCGCTTGACGCCGGCGATGGACTGCTTCTCCGTCTCCCACCGGGCCCGCATGGCGTCGTTTCCGCTCTTCAGCTCGGCAAGCTCAGCGTCTATATGGGCCAGGCGGTTTTTACTTCCGGCGTCCTCCTCCCTGCCCAGAGCCTGCTTCTCGATCTCCAGCTGCATGATCTTCCGGCTGATCTCGTCCAGCTCGGCGGGGAGGCTGTCGATTTCCATGCGGATCTTGCTGGCGGCCTCATCCATCAGGTCGATGGCCTTGTCAGGCAGGAACCGATCGGTGATATACCGGTCCGACAGCGCGGCGCAGGCGATCAGCGCCCCATCGGTGATCCGCACACCGTGGTGGATCTCAAACCGCTCCTTGAGGCCCCGGAGGATGGAGATCGTGTCCTCTACCGTGGGCTGGTCGATGAGCACCTTCTGGAAGCGGCGTTCCAGGGCGGCGTCCTTCTCGATATATTTCCGGTACTCGTCCAGGGTGGTGGCGCCGATGCAGTGGAGCTCTCCCCGGGCCAGCTTGGGCTTGAGGAGGTTCCCCGCGTCCATGCTGCCCTCGGTGCGGCCCGCGCCGACAATGTTGTGGAGCTCGTCGATAAAGAGCAGGATACGTCCCTCGCTCTTCTCCACCTCGCTGAGGACGGCTTTCAGCCGCTCCTCGAACTCGCCCCGGTACTTGGCCCCGGCAATGAGGGAGCCCATGTCCAGGGCGAAGATCGTCTTATCCTTCAGGCCCTCGGGCACGTCGCCGTTGAGAATGCGCTGGGCCAGGCCCTCCACCACGGCGGTCTTGCCCACGCCGGGCTCGCCGATGAGGACCGGGTTATTCTTGGTCTTGCGGCTAAGAATCTGGATGGTATGCCGGATCTCCGCGTCCCGGCCGATGACCGGGTCCAATTTGCCCTGCCGGGCCATTTCCACCAGATCCCGGCCATATTTGGACAGAGCCTCATAGCTCTCCTCGGGATTCTGGCTGGTGACCCGCTGGCTGCCCCGGACCTTGGTGAGGGCCTGCAAAATCTTTTCCCGGTCGATGCCGTACTGGCGGAGGATTTTCGCGCTGGGACTGCCACTCTCGTCCACCAGGGCCAGGTACAGGTGCTCCACGGACACGTACTCATCCTTGAACTGCCGGGCGTTTTCCTCCGCCGCCAGCAGCAGCTGATTCAGCCGCCGGGTGGCGTAGAGCTGGTCCGCCCCGCCGCCGGATACCTTGGGCAGGCGGTCGATCTCCCGCTGCACCTCCCCGGCCAGGGACTCCACGTCCAGGCCCATATAGGTCAGCAGCCGGGGCACCAGTCCCTCCCGCTGGCGCAGCAGCGCCAGATGCAGATGTTCGCCGTCCAGCTGCTGCTGTCCGTTGGCGATGGCGATGGACTGGCAGTCCGCCACGGCCTGCTGGGCATTCTGTGTGTACTGATCAAAATTCATGTTCATGCCTCCTCCGGACGGCCCGCCCAGGCGGGTGCGCCGTCCTGCTTTTCATTTCGTTATCTATGATACACCCGTTCCTTCGTAATGTAAAGAGGAAAATTAGCACTCCCATGAAGAGAGTGCTAATTTTCTGTGAACATAGTATGAACGTCTGTCTCCGCCGCGTTGAAAAGAAGCTTTTTGCTTCGTTTCAACCTAAAACCAGGGCCCCCGGCCGCCCCGGCGCGGGCGGGGGGGGGGGGGGCCGGGGGTGGGGGGCCCCGGGAGCGGGAGCGCGGCCGCCCGCGCGGGG
>VSNB01000290.1 GCA_009774055.1 Clostridiales bacterium | reverse complement strand
AGTTGTGTATTATCGACAGACTCTCTCCGATGCCCTATTGACCCGGTCCTCCTGCCGGGAGTTTTTGCCCCAGCCCCTCTCCCCTGTCCAGCGGCAGCAGCTGGAGAAAGCGGTGGAGCAGTGCAGCCAGCGTTCTGGTTTGAGCGTCCGGCTGGTGTGCGGCTGGCCGGAGCCCTTTACCGCCTCTGGCAGAAGCTGGGGGCAGATCAGGGACGCCAGGAACTGCTTTCTCTTTTCCGGTCCTGCCGATGACATGAATCTGGAGGAAAAATGCGGGTACTACGGTCAGGAGCTGATCCTTACCGCCCACTCCATGGGACTGGGGACCTGCTGGATCGGCGGGACCTATGACCGCGAGCGGTGCCTGCACCTTATCCCGGAGGATGAAGAGCTGGTGTGTATAGCCGCCGTGGGGCGCCCCGCATCAGCGGCGGCCGGCAGGCCCGGACGCGCCCTCAAGCCTCTTGACGAGCTGTCCGCCGGATGGGAAGCGGCGCCGGACTGGTTCCGGGCAGGAATGGAGGCGGTGCGGCGGGCCCCTTCCGCCATGGACCGGCAGGGCTATCTCTTCACTTACCGCCCGGACGGCTCCGTCCGGGTGCGGCTGCGCGGCACGGGGCCTTTCGTCCTGGTGGACCTGGGCATCGCCAAACGGCACTTCGAGCTGGGGGCCCACGGCGGCGAATGGGCCTGGGGCGACGGCGGATTGTTCCGGAAATCCAGGGAGGAAAAATCCTGCGGTGCGGTGATCTGGCGGCAGGGCTGCGGCGGGCGGGAATACCTGCTGGTCCGACACAACGGCGGACACTGGAGCTTCCCCAAGGGCCACGTGGAGGGAGACGAGACGGAGGCGGAAACCGCCGCCCGGGAAATTCTGGAGGAAACCGGACTGACCGCGGATATCCACACGGCGTTCCGCCGGCAGGTCACCTACTCCCCCAAGCCGGGGATTATCAAGGACGTGATCTTCTTCACCGCCGTCCCCACCGGCGGACAGGAGCACCCCCAGGAGTCGGAGATCTCCCAGCTGGGGTGGTTCTCCTTCCCCGAGGCGGCCCGGCGGGTCACTTACGCCAGCGATGAGGAGGTCCTGCTGGCGGCAGAGGCGTATCTGAACCAGAATTGAGAGAAGAGAGGCGGAAATGCCTCTCTTTTCTATTTCCCTCTTGACAGCGCGCCCCGGCTGTGATATTGTTTACTTATCTACTATTCAATAAACAGTAGTATCACACAGTAGAGAGGATGAGAGATATGTTTGCATTCGGAAAGTCCCCCCTTACCCGCCAGAAATGGCTGGAGGACCTGGGGCGGCGGCTGGTGTGGTATTTTCCCGCCGCCCAGGTAAAGGAGATCCTGACGGACTACCAGGAGCAGTTCGACGCCGGGCGGGAACACGGTAAGATGGACGCGGAGATCATCCAGGCCCTGGGGACCCCGGAAGAGGCCGCCGCGCTGCTGCTGGAGGAGGAGCCCTCGGCAAGGATGGACCGCCTCCGGCAAACCGTACTGTGGGCGGCGGCGCTGGGGCTGTGCTGCGCCTTTCTGTGGGTGTGCGTGATGGATTCCACATCCCTGAGACTGCTGTGGGCAAGCGTATTCCTGGGATTGCCCCTGACGGCGACCGCATTGTTCCTGCTGATCAGAGGACCGGCCCGGACGGTGGTGGACGGTCTGCATGGAGGCGTCTCCCCGGCGGCTGTCTGGGTGGTCCCCGCCGCTCTGACGCTGGCGATCGCGGTGGAGAAGGCGGTCCTCTATATCGTTTCCATACAGGTGTCTTCCAAGCTCTCAGGAAAGGAGCTGGACCGTATAAGCCGTTCCCTCCGGTATGGAAACGGGCTGTTCTGGATGGGAATCATGCTGGTCCTGGCACTGCTGGCGCTGTGGCTGCTGTACCGGAGCGCGTCGGCCTCCATCCAATACTTTCCCGGCGTGATCCACACCTTCGGCGCTATTGAGTCCGTATTTTCCTATTGGGTTTATTTTAATTTCATCTATATCGAAAGTGAAGTCGACCCAATGGTGGACCTCCTTCTGCACTTACTGCCCTACTGCGCCGGACTAGCCACGGCTTTGGTATTCCAGCGGTGGACCAACGGCCGCAGGCCCCTCCCCCGTTTCTTCCAGGATGGTGCGGTCACCTGGGAGGACTGGCGGCACCGCCTGGGTGTGGGCCTGCTGGGCTGGTACGATGCCGCCCAGGCAATAGAAGTGCTGGAGGATTATCAGGAACAGTACGACCTGGGCCGGGAACAGGGCAAGAGTGAGGAAGCCCTCCTCTCCAAGATGGGCCGCCCTGAGGCCGTGGTCCGGGACCTGCTGAAGGAGGACCGGAAGACCCGCCTGCGCCCCCGGAAGACCTGGATATGGGCCGTCCTGGCCGGGATCTCCGGATGGATGCTGCTGGGTCTGCTGGCAGCCTTCGAGTTTGGCGGCATGTTTAAGAAGAACCCAGTCAAGGCGGGCGTTATTGCTGTGGTTTTGGGGACGGCCTCCCTGTATGCGTTGCTGCACGTCCGAGGCCGCGTGGTGCTGGAGCGCCGCTTTCCCCCCAATAAGTCCTCCTCTCTCTGGTCATATCTGCCGCCGCTGCTGTCCATCACAGGGCTGAGCGGACTGGTATGGTACTGCGCAACCCTGCGATGGACCAGCCACGGGCCTTATTTTTATTTCGCGCACTGGATCGAGTGGTCCGCCCTGCTTCTCAGCGTCCTGCTCATCTGGACGCTGGCCCGCAGTCTCTCCGTCTCTGTCCGGTATCTCCCCGCCGCCATCCATACCGCCGGGTGCATCGCCAGTCTGCCCTGTGCCGGGGTACTTCTCCATTTCGTAGACTTCGATAACAGTCCAGACCTGATGGCGATGTTGGGGCCGCGGTATCTTTTCTACCTGCTGCCCTACGGGCTGGGCGTGCTGCTGGCACTGGCCGTCTGGCTGGTGATCCGCGCCGCCGGGAAGCCTTGTAAGGAGGGCTAACCATGGACGCCCAACTAAAAAAAGGCGTGCTGGAGCTTTGCCTGCTCCAGTGCCTGTCCGGCGAGCCCAAGTACGGCTACGACGTCATCCAGACCATGCGGGACTGCTTCCCGGATGTGACGGAAAGCACCTTTTACGCCATCCTCCGCCGCCTGGCCAAGGAGGGCGCGGCGGACACCTTCCAGGGCAGCGAGTCCAACGGCCCGGTACGGAAGTACTACCGCCTCACCCCCGAGGGCCGGGACCGGCTGGCGAGTATGGCCGGGGACTGGCGGAACCTTCGGGCCATCATGCGAAAGCTCGGCATTGAATAGAGGGGCCGGCGCGGGACACGCTCCCGCGCCGGTCCTTCACCATTTCTCGAACAGCTTCCAGGAGCATAGCCCCAGCGCGAATATGGCGGCTCCGCTGGCCGACAACACCACCCATCCCGGGGAGGCGTCGAACCACAGGCCATAGAGCATCTGCCCAAGGGGCTGGGCGCACATGGAAATCGTGGAGACGCAGGCCATGACCTTCCCGGTCATATGCTCCGGCGTCCTCTGCTGGATGGCGGAGACGGCGAAGATGGAGAAGGTACAGGCCATCGCCTGCCCCACGCAGAATAGCAGCACCAGCGCCCCGTACTGCCCCATGGCCCCCACCGGCAGCAGC
>VSNB01000029.1 GCA_009774055.1 Clostridiales bacterium | reverse complement strand
CCTCCTTAGAGCCTGTTTCATATCTCCCCGCGCACGTCTTGACGGCGGATTTTCCGCCCAGACTTCGTTAAAAACCCTTACAATCCGTCAGGATTGCTGCGGCTTTTTGCCTCGCTGGACAAAAAATCCACTCGCCAATCCGCACTCGTTGAGATATGAAACAGGCTCTTACGGTTCCGCCAGGCCCGCCAGCACCTGGTCCAGGACGCGCCCCACCCTCCGGCGGCGCTCGTCCTCCGTACAGCGTTCCATATCCTCCCAGCCGAACTGGGTCAGCAGGTACACCCCCAGGAAGATGTCCACCAAATCCTCCGGAGGCAGGTCCCTGCGCAGCCGCCCCTGGTCCTGGGCCTCCCGGACCAGCTGTCCCAGGATTTCCAGCAGCTCCGCCCGGGCTTCGTGGAGCTCGCTGTCCGGGGATACGTTCAAAAAGAAGATCCGCCGGGTCAGGGTGATGTACCGGGCGGAATCCGCCACCAGGGTTTCCATGACGCACCGGATCTTCGCCAGGCCGTCCGGCTCCTCCCGGAGGCCATCCCGGACCATCTGGCGGATCTCCTCCAGGGCGGCGTCGGCGATGCCTTGAAGCAGATCCTCTTTGCTGGAGAAATAGTTGTACAGCGTGGCCTTGGAGATTTCCGCCGCCTCGGCGACGTCCTCTATCGTGGTGTTCTCATAGCCCTTGGCCGTAAACAGCCGCCGGGACATCTTTAAAATCCGGTTCCGGCACTGGAGCTTGTTCATTTCCCGTCTTCCCTGCTTCATGACTTCCCTCACCGTTCCAGACCCGCCAGGGGTCTGTTTTGTTATGGGATTGATTATAGCATACCGTTTCCCCCATTGCAACCGTCCAGTAAAGTTCGCTCTTTTCCCTTTTGCGTATGTGCCGGGCGGTGGACGCTGTCTTCGCCCGGGATATTTTGGCCCGGTACCGGGAAAAGCTGGGCGTCCCCTATCTGCCCTAAGAGCCTGTTTCATATCTCAACGAGTGCGGATTGGCGAGTGGATTTTTTGTCCAGCGAGGCAAAAAGCCGCAGCAATCCTGACGGATTGTAAGGGTTTTTAACGAAGTCTGGGCGGAAAATCCGCCGTCAAGACGTGCGCGGGGAGATATGAAACAGGCTCTAAGAGGATTTTCATGATGTGATCCGCCAGTTTCCCCACTGGGAGGAACCCCTCATGGCATAGGGCATTTTGGGACAATAATTTTACGGGGGCCGGCGTGAAGCCAGCCCCCGTAATTTTTGTTTACCCGCCCTGCTTCGCCGTCCCGCCGGATTTTCAGCGGACAGGATGCTTCAGCGTCCTGCAGTCCTCCAGAGCGGTATAATTCTTATGCACGCCGTCGTCCTCGTAGAGGACATAGGACGCGCCCTCGTAGCCCAGCGTCGTCAGCCGGGAGGCGTCCACCGCCCCGACGGTTTCCGCAGGCTCCGCCAGGGGAACGCACCGGCCCCTGCGGATGAACATGGGCACCTCGTTGAGCGCAATCTCCACATAGTGGTGCCCCGGGGCCAGCGTCTCCTGGTGAATGACTCCGCCGGGGAGGAACTTGACGAACAGCATTTCCTCCGGCAGGTACACATACCGGCCCGAGGCGTTCTGGGTGTACACCGGCGCCAGCATGATCTCGCCGCCGAACATCATCTGGTCCTCCGTCTGCGCCGCCATTTTATCTCCCGGATAGACAAACGCCAGAGGCTTGAAGAGCATGTCGCCGCCCAGGGCCGCCTTCATGTACTCGCTGTACAGGTAGGGGAGCAGCCGGTAGCGCACCCCCAGCACATGGCGGAAGTCCTCCAGGTCCTCGAACTGGTAGCACTCCTGCTCCCGGGTACCCAGGGCGGAGTGGTTCCGCATCAGGGGCGTGAACACCCCCAGGGCCAGCCACCGCAGCAGCAGGTCCCGGGTGGTATCCTCGCCGAAGCCGCCCAGGTCCGCCCCCGCGTACAGGAAGCCGCACATATTCAGCGACGCCATCATCTTCAAATTGAGAAGGATGTGGCTCCACCAGGAGCAGTTGTCCCCCGTCCACACGCCGCCGTACCGGTGCATGCCGATGTAGGAGGACCGGGAGAACATAAGGAAGCGCCGGTCCGGATCGATCCGCTCGAATGCCTCCCCGGCAGCCCGGGTCATGTTGAAGCCATAGAGGTTGTGGACCTGGTCGTGGCGGACCGTCCCGGCGATGGAGCGGTGGTAAAACAGCTCGTAGTCCCCCCGGGCCTCCGGCTTCTTCCTCGCCGGCATGTTGGGGGTGTAGCTGCCGTCCCGGAAGGCTTTCTCCATCTGCGCCCGGGTCTGCGCCGTCAGCTCCGGGGTGTAGAAGATGGAGGGCTCGTTCATGTCGTTCCAGAACGCCTCGATCCCCGCGTCGGTGAGAATCCTGTACTGATCCCCGAACCAGGCCCGGGCCTCCGGGTTGAGCACGTCAGGGAAATGGGTATCCCCCGGCCAGACCGCCGCCACAAAGTCGCTGCCGTCCGCGCGCTGGCAGAAGTACCGCTTCTCCACGCCCTCGTCGTAAATATCGTAGCCCTTCTCCACCTTGACTCCCGCATCGATGATAGGTACCAGGTAGATGCCCCGGTCCTTCATTTCCGCCACGAAGGCGGGGAAATCGGGAAACTCCTCTCCATTGACGGTGAAGTCCTTGTAGTGGTCCATGTAGTCAATGTCCAGATACAGCATATCCAGGGGCAGGCGGTTCTTCCGGTAGCCATCCACTACGCCGCAGAAGTCCGCACGGGTCTTGTACCCCCACCGGCTCTGGCCGAAGCCGAAGGCGAATTTCGGGGGGATGTAGCTGGGCCCGATGAGCCTGCGGAACTGCCGGACGATGTCATAGGGGCTCTCCCCCGTTATAACGTACAGGTCCAGATCCGCCCGCTGGCAGGTAACGGCCAGCGTATCCATGCGGGTATAGCCCACGTCGAACACCATCCGCGCCGGGTAATCGAAGAAGAGGCCCACGCTCTCCCGGCCCGCCACAATCAGGAAGTTGTGGGCGGCGTACATGGCCTGGATCGTCTCCGTGTGCATCCGGTCGTCGGTGCAGCTGCTGACGTACCGGAAGCCCCGCTTGTTCAGGCCCCGGTTGGCCTCTCCCAGGCCGTAGACGATATCCTCCTTCTCCAGCCGGCAGGTAAACCGGAAGCCGTCCTCTGTGGAAACCTCGCCGATGGGGAGGCTTCCCGAGGCGGCGGCGGCTTCCCCCGCCACCGCCTCCGTGGGAAAGGGCGCGCCGTAGACGTACTTGGCAATCATACTGTTTCCCCTTCCTCCTTCTGTCAGCTCCGGCGGACGCGCAGGGTCACAATCTCGAAATTCCGCACCGGCAGGGTCACCGTCTGGCCGGACACCTGCAGCTCCGGCGTCTCCACAGGCCGCTCCAGCAGGTCGCACACCGTTACGCTGTCAAAGGGAACGCCCAGGGTGATGTCCGCCCGCACCCGGCGGTCGTACGCCTCGTAGAAGCGGAAAATCAGGTCCTCGCCGTCCTCCGCCAGCTTGACCGTCTCCAGGATCACCCCCGGCTGGGCGCAGCTGGCAAGGGAGAACGTCTCCGGCAGCGTTCCGCCGCCGGCAGCGGGCACGGCCTGCAGCGGCTGGTTGAGGCCGTACGCCTCCTGGACCACGCCGCCGTCCCGGAAGCCGCCGCTGTGGGGCAGCAGGCTGTAGGTAAAGGTATGACGGCCCTGGTCCGCCTCCGGGTCCGGATGGGTGGCGGACTTGAGGAGGGACAGCTTGAGGACGCTGCCCTCGGCGCTGTAGCCGTATTTGCAGTCGTTGAGCAGGGCCGCGCCGTAGCCGTCCTCCGACAGGTCCGCCCACTTGTGGGCGCAGACCTCGAACCGGGCCTCGTCCCAGCTGGTGTTGCGGTGGGTGGGGCGGAGGACGTGGCCGAACTGGATCTCATAGGCGGCCTGGGAGGCGTGAACGTCCAGAGGGAAGGCGGCCTTGAGCAGCTGGTGCCGCTGGTGCCAGTCCACCTCCGTCTCGAAGTCAATCCGGGGGGAGCGGTCGTAGAGGTAGATGGTCTGGGTAATGGCGGAGTCCCCATAGGGCTTGACCATCCGAATGCCCTTGCGGGTACTCTCCTCCACCACCTCCAGGGAGGCCACCTGGTCCGCCACCCACATCTTGTCCTTGTAGTAGGCGCTGATCTCCCAGGCGTCCCAGGCCCTGGGGAAGTCCTCGAACACCTGGAGCTCGTTGAGCCGGCATCCGGGCAGGCACAGCTCCCGGTCCGCCCGCTTGTCCACCAGGGAGGAAATGGCGCCCGTATTGTCCAGCTCCAGGCGGTAGAACTCGTTTTCCAGGGAGCCGGGGGCGGCCTTCACTTTGGAGGCTTCCGCCTGCTTCAGGGGGATCACCCGCCAGCCCATGGCGGGCACGTCCTCCGCCCAGTACTGGACGCCGCCGCAGCTGACCATGCCGCTGCGGGCGAAGCCCAGGGGATTGTATACCAGCAGTCCCTGACCGGACACCTGGCCCGCCAGGGCCTCCAGCGCCTGTCCGGAGAGCCGCTGCCCCTGGTCCAGAACCTGGGCGTACTGCCGGTCGCTGTCCTCATAGACCTCGTGGATGGAGGAGCCGGGGATGATGTCGTGGAACTGGTTGAGCAGGACGGTCTGCCACAGCCCGCGGAGCTCCTCCCTGGGATAGGTCCGGCCGCACAGGGCGTCGGCCAGCACGGCGAGGGACTCCGCCTTGTGCAGGAGCATTTCGCTCTTGCGGTTGTTCCGCTTGTTCTTGGCGATGGAGGTATAAGTGCCCCGGTGGTATTCCAGGTACAGCTCCCCCACCCACCGCGGGATACGTCCGGCCTCCGCGGCGCGGGCGCGCAGGTCCGCCTCCAGCTGGGCCATGTAGTCCTCGGCGGTGTTGATCCGGGTCCGGGGCAGGCCGGGGAGGCCCCAGGCCGTGCGCCGCTGGGTTTCCAGATTGTGGCGGGTGGGGCCGCCGCCGCCGTCGCCGAAGCCGTAAGTAATGACCGTCTGGTCGGAGAACTCCTTCTGCTGGAAGCGGTCCCAGGTGCCCTGGACCATCGTGGGCTCGGTGGTGCCGGTATAGGTCGTGTGGATGTCCCACTCGCCGGGCTTGGGCATGTCCCTGGCGGTGCCGAAGCTGGTGAACACCTCACTGCCGTCGATGCCCTGCCAGAGGAAGGCGTCATAGGGCAGCTTGTTGTACTCATTCCAGCTGATCTTGGTAGTGAAGAACTGGTCCACCCCGGATTTCAGCAGAATCTGGGGCAGGGCGGCGCTGTAGCCGAACACGTCCGGCAGCCAGAGGATGTGGCTGTCCACGCCGAACTCCTCCTGCATGAAGCGCTTTCCGTGGAGGATCTGGCGGACCAGGCTCTCGCCGGAGGGGAGGTTGCAGTCAGCCTCCAGCCACATGGCGCCCTCCACCTCCCAGCGGCCCTCCCTGACCCGCTGGAGGATCTGCTGGTAGAGCTCGGGGGCGTCCTCCTTGACGTACTGGTAGAGCTGGGGCTGGGAGGACATGAACTTGTATTCGGGGTACTGCTCCATCAGCCGCAGCACGGTGGAGAAGCTGCGCTGGGCCTTCTCCCTGGTCTGGGCCAGGGTCCACAGCCAGGCTATGTCGATATGGGTGTGGCCCACGCAGTTGACCACCGGAGCCTGCCTGCCGCACTCCTTCTGGAAAAACTCCTCCCGCAGGCAGGTCCGGGCGGCGTCCACGCTCTTATAGAACGCTTCGCTGCGGGGACTGCGCAGGTCCACCAGCTGCACGGCCCGCTCCAGGGCCCGCAGAATCCGCCAGTAGTCCTCGCTCTCCTTGTCCAGGCAGCCGGCGGCGTCCAGGGGCACCTTCAGGTCATAGTACAGCCCGTTCACCGCGCTGTCCAGCCAGGTCAGCTCCATGCGGCACTGGGCGGCGAGCTCGTTGGGCCCGGTGTAGAGGTAGAGGTAGGCGTCATACGCCTGGCCCGGGGTGAGAAGGACCTCCTGGTGGTTGACGTCCAGGCCCTGGACCATTTCCCCGTTGAGGTACAGCAGGCTCTGGGGGCCCACGGCGTCCCACACGGAGTTGCAGCCGGTTTCCAGCTGGAAAAAGAGCTGGCGGCCCTCCTGGGCGGGCGGGGCGGCAAAGGAGACGTGGAACCAGTAGTGGGCGTCCTTCCCGCGGATGGTGTCCTCCCGGCTCCAGGGCATCCAGTTCCCCTCCGGCGGCGTATTGGACGCTTTATAGCCTGCGGGCAGGTAGGTGACGCCCTCCAGCGGCTCCGGTTCGCTCTGGCGGAGGAGGGACAGCTGCTGAACGATCACGCGAATTTTTTCGGATAGATAATCCATGTTGGTTCTCCTTTTTTTGAGGCAGATTTTCTATTCGTTTGCCGTTGGCCCATTATACAATGCTTTTCCTCCAAACACAAGGAAAGAATGGTCAGTTTGTCCATAATTTTATGATATTTGCTGGAAACCGTCCGCCGGAGTCCAAAACAGAACTTTTTATATTATTGCAGAATACGGAACTTTTTCCTTGAGATGTAAAATATTTTATCTTTAAAATTATAAAAACCGCCCATTATCGAAACTTCGTATATATGACGTTTTATCCATGATCTTGCTGTATCATATCAGTATCTTGCTATTGTGCCTGTGCAACCTTGACAATGTTCAAATCTGGATGATATTATAATTTGGTAATATCGGAGACAAATCTTTTCAACATGCCGTACGGCATGTTGGCTTCCGCTTCTTTGAAGCGGAAGCCGCAGCGCCGGGCCGCCTGGCAGGGCGGCATACTCTCCGGTATTGGGAACAACCGATCTATTGAGGGAGGACACGAGTATGAGGAAAATGCGATGGACCTGCGCGCCGGCCCCGCGGACAAATCCCCCGCGGACTGTGGACGGCATCCTGTCAGGCCGCCGGCTTGCGCCGGCAGGTGAACGCCTATGATGAAGTACACAGTAAAGAGGCTGCTGCAATCCGTCCTGACGGTGCTCATTATCGTCACGGCGGTCTTTCTGTTGCTGCGGATGCTGCCTACGGACTACTTCTTCACTGAGGAAGAGCTGGTCAAGCTCTCCGATCAGGCGAAGGAGGACCGCCTGGCGGCGGCAGGGCTGAAGGACCCCCTGGGCGTCCAGCTGGTGCGGTTCTACGGCGAGCTGATCCGGGGCGATCTGGGAACGTCCCGCCGCATCCAGGCCGGCGTGGCCGTAACGGAGATCATGGCCAGCAAATTCGGCATTTCCATGCGTATGGGACTGGCGTCCCTGGGCGTATCCCTCGTGCTGGGCATTGCCCTGGGCATTGTGCAGACGCTGAACAAGGACCGTCTGCTGGACCATCTGGGCACGGCCTACATCATCTTCGTCAACGCGGTTCCCGGACTGGTGTCCTATTCACTGATCCTGATGTTCGGCGCCCGGGTGCTGCATCTGCCATCCCTGTATTCCGTCAACGAGTCGCTGCGGACCAGCATCCTGCCGGTGGCGTGCCTGGCCCTGGGCTCCATCGCCAGCTACGCCCTCTGGACCCGCCGGTACATGGTGGATGAGCTGAACAAGGACTACATACGGCTTGCCCGGGTGAAGGGCATGTCTTCTCGGAGCATCATGCTCAAACATGTGCTGAAAAACGCCTTTGTCCCCATGATCGCCTATATTCCGGCCTCGGTGCTGCTGACCATCGGTGGGTCCCTGCTGGTGGAGCGGTTCTTCTCCGTGCCCGGCATGGGCCCCCTGCTGACGGACGCCATCGGCCGGTATGACACCAGCGTGGTGCAGGCCTGCGTGATCGTCTACGCCGGGCTGGGCATCCTGGGCGTTTTCCTGGGCGATGTAATGATGATGCTGTTTGACCCGCGGATCAAGCTGGTGGAGGGAGGAGAGTCTCGATGAAAAATGCGGTGCGGGACGAGTCGTTCCGCTTTGTAGAGTATTCCGCCGACGCGGCGGAGCGCATTGGTTATTCCAACTATTCCTATTGGCGGGCGGTCTTCCAGAACTTCATGAAGAAGAGGTCCGCAGTGGTGATGGCCTTCGTCTTCTTCGCCATCGTGATCTTCACCTTCATCGCCACGGCCATCGGCAAATTCCAGTATGACGAGCTGCGCACCAGCATGATGGAGAAGTTCACCTCGCCCAACAGCGAGTACTGGTTCGGCACGGACAACCTGGGCCGGGACTACTGGTGCCAGGTCTGGTACGCCACCCAGGTTTCCATCCGTCTGGCCCTGGTGGTCGCCATCGGCGAATGCGTAGCGGGCATCATTATCGGCTGCGTATGGGGCTACGTGCGCTGGCTGGACCGGCCCCTGACGGAGCTGTACAACATCCTGGGCAACATTCCCACGGTGATTTACATGACCCTGATCGCCCTGATGGTGGGACAGAGCTTCCTCATCATGGCGGTGTCCCTCATCGCCTTCGGCTGGCTGGGAATGGCCCGGAACGTGCGCAACCTGGTCATGATGTACCGTGACCGGGAGTACAACCTGGCCTCCCGGTGTCTGGGCACGCCGGTGCGGCGGGTGCTGGTGAAGAACATCTTCCCCTATCTCATCAGCGTGGTGATCCTGCGGATGGCCCTGTCCATCCCCTCCACCATCGCCACGGAGACGACCCTGTCCTACCTGGGCCTGGGCCTGGACGTGAACACCCCGTCCCTGGGCCTGCTGCTGCGCAACGCCCGGAACTACTTTGTCAACTACCCCTATCTGCTGGTCTTCCCGGCGGTTATCGTGTCGCTGATTACAGTGACGTTCTATCTGGTGGGCAACGCGTTCTCCGACGCGGCGGACCCCCGGAACCACGTATAAGGGGGCGCCGTATGGAAAAGAAGCTGCTTTTGTCCGCCAAGGACATTGAAATCGAATTTACCCTCCGGGGCAAGGTGCTCAAGGCTATCCGCAAATGCTCCCTGGACATCTACGAGGGCGAGACGGTCGCCATCGTGGGCGAATCCGGGTCCGGCAAGAGCGTGTTCACCAAGTCCTTCCTGGGCATGCTGGACGCCAACGGCAGCATCACCGGCGGGTCCATTCTCTACGACGGGACGGACATTTCCAAGTACAAGACCGAGAAGGAATGGATGACCATCCGGGGCAAGAAGATCGCCATGGTGATGCAGGACCCCATGACCAGCCTGAACCCCCTGAAGAAGATCGGGAAGCAGATTCAGGAGAGCATCGAGCTCAACCAGGGCATCAAGGGGCCCGAGGCCAAGCGTCTGGCGGTGGAAATGCTGGCCAAGGTGGGCATCCCCGACCCCGAGCGCCGGGCCAACCAGTACCCCCACGAGTTCTCCGGCGGCATGCGCCAGCGGGTGGTGATCGCCATCGCGGCGGCCTGCCGCCCCCAGATCCTCATCTGCGACGAGCCCACCACGGCCCTGGACGTGACTATCCAGGCCCAGATTCTGGACCTGATCCGGGAGCTGCAGAAGGACTTGAACATGACGGTGGTGTACATCACCCACGACCTGGGCGTGGTCGCCAACGTGGCCGACCGGGTGGCGGTGATGTACGCGGGGCAGATCGTGGAGTACGGAAACGTCAACGAGATCTTCTACGACGCGTGGCACCCCTACACCTGGGCCCTGCTCAGCTCCCTGCCCCAGCTGGGGATCAAGGGGGAGGACCTGCCCACCATCGACGGCACGCCCCCCAACCTCTTCAACGAGGTCAAGGGCGACGCCTTCGCCCCCCGCAACAGGCAGGCCCTGGCCATCGACTTCGAGGAGGAGCCCCCCTACTTCGCCGTTTCGGAGACGCATATGGCCAAAACCTGGTACCTCGACCCGCGGTCGCCCAAGATCGAGCAGCCCAAATCCATCCGGATGCTGCGCGAGAAGATGAAAAGATAAGGGAGGTAGCGTGCTGTGCCGGATAAGGAAAAATTGATCGAGATCAAGGACCTGCAGATCACATTCGGGTCGGGCCGGAAGAAATTCGTGGCGGTCGACCATGTGAATATCGATATTTACAAAGGGGAGACGTTCTCCCTGGTGGGCGAGTCGGGCTCCGGCAAGACCACCATCGGCCGGGCCATCACCCGCATCAACCCGGTATCCGCCGGCGAAATCCTCTTCAAGGGGCAGCGGATCAGCGGGAAAATCTCCAAGGAGCTGGACCGGGAGGTCATCCAGAAGTGCCAGATGATCTTCCAGGACCCCATGGCCTCCCTGAACGAGCGGGCGAAGGTGGACTACATCGTCTCCGAGGGCCTCTATAACTTCCACCTCTACAAGGACGAGAACGACCGCAAGGCCAAAGTGGAAATGGCCCTGCGGGAGGTGGGCCTGCTGCCGGAGTTCGCCTCCCGGTTCCCCCATGAGTTCTCCGGCGGGCAGCGCCAGCGCATCGGCATCGCCCGGGCGCTGATCATGGAGCCGGAATTCGTGGTGGCCGACGAGCCTATCTCCGCCTTGGACGTGTCCATCCGCGCCCAGGTGCTCAACCTGCTCAACCGCCTGCGCAAGAGCCGGGGACTGACGTACCTCTTCATCGCCCACGACCTGAGCGTGGTGCGCTTTATCTCTGACCGCATCGGCGTCATCCACAAGGGGCGCATCGTGGAGCTGGCGGAGGCGGAGGAGCTGTTCCTCCACCCCCTGCACCCCTACACCAAGGCCCTGCTCTCGGCGGTGCCCATTCCGGACCCGGAGCTGGAGAAGAAAAAGAAGCTGATTATCTACGATCCGTCCATCCACGACTACAGCAGCGACAAGCCTGTCTGGAGCGAGATTCTGCCCGGACATTTCGTCTACGGCAGCCAGCGGGAGCTGGACGGCTACCAGGCGGAGATCGCCGCCGCAGGATAACAAAACGGGAGGAGGCCGGCGGTTCCGGCCTCCTCCCCGGGGGATGGCATGAAGAAAATTCTGGCAATTTACAAGGCGTATATGGTCCGCCCGATTCTCTATCAGTGCGTGACGCGGTGCGCCGTCGCGCTGGCGGCGGTGCTGGTATGGGACAGGTTCGTGCCCAGCTCCCTGCTGGCGGTCCGGGACGGCTGCCTGGCGGCGGCCGTCATCCTTCTGATGATGGCGTGGTTCGTCTATCTGAAGCTGGACGGCATGATGGTCCACCACCTGCTGGAGGACCGGAGGAAGAAAAAAAAGAAGAGCAAGCGCCGGGTCGGCGGCGACATCGCGGACTACGTGGACGAGCACATCGTCTCCTTCGACGAGCTGGAGGAGGGGGAACAGACGGCCTGCCGCCTGGCGGCGGACCTGCTGGCCGCCGCGCTGTTCCTGGCCGCGTCGCTGATCGCTATGGCGCTATGAGCCCGTGCGGGCCTGGCTCGCCCCGCGCTTGGCGGTGACGGAGGGCGCCTCGCCGATCTGCCGCTTGTAGACCATGGAGAAGTAGGACCCGCTGCAGAAGCCGCATCGCTCGGCGGCCTCCTGGACGTTGCAGTCGCCGGTGGACAGCAGGAACTGGGCCCGCTCACAGCGCAGGAAGTTGAGGTAATCCACCACCGTCTTCCCGGTCACCGCCCGGAACACCCGGCAGAAGTGGTATTTGCTGGACCCCACCCTCCGGCATATGTCGTCGATGGTCAGGGACTGCTGGTAGGAGCTGTTGAGGAACTGGATTGCGCTGCGCACCATGGTCAGCTGGTTGTGCTTGTGTCCGACGGATTCCGGCTCGGAGGCGTCGTCCTGGAACCCCCGGTACAGCCGGGCCAGGAGCAGCAGGATGTTGGCCTGGGCCTCGGCCTCGCAGTAGGGGGGCTTCTCCTCCAGGACGCGGATGATCTGCTTGTAGTTCCCCCGCAGGATGCCGTCGCGGATGCGGGGCTGAATCCGGACCTTCTCCGCAGGAATGCCGGAGCGCAGGCAGAAGCTTCTGTCGATGATGAGGCAGTAGTAGGCGACGTCCTCGATGCTGAGGATCCGATGGAGGCAGTTGGAGTTGATGAACACCAGGTCCCCGGGCTCCGCGTCCACCTGTACGTTGTCAATGATTACCCGGCCGAGTCCCTTGGTGAACCAGAGGATTTCCAGGTTTTCATGCCAGTTGGTCAGAATGCCATAGCCGGAGGGCAGACGCTCCTCATGGTACATAATGGGGAGCGCAGCATCCCGCATCGTGTGATATTCGTACTCATATTCGTATTTGTATGGGGCGCTGCTCAACGAAACCACCTTCCATAAGCAAGATTTTTGCGGCGCGAGAACCGGAATTGCCAGAAAATTCCGGTTCTCGCCGGGCAAAGAGCAAGATTTTGCAGACAAAGGGCAAGATTCATTCTTCACAGCCCTGTCTTCCTATTATATAATATTTCCAGCGCAAGTCAACAGGAATCGACTGCCTCCGTCCGGAGGCGGCGCGTATTCCCGGAATTTTGTGATGTCCCGGCCTGAAAAGGGCCGGATGTCAATACAATCACCCAAAAATCGAGGAGGTCCTAAGATGAAAACGCACAAGAGGTTTCTTGCAATGCTTCTGGCGGCGGTCATGACGCTGGCTCTGGTCGCATGCGGAGGAGACACCAACCCCGGCACCGACACCCCGAATACCGATGCCCCCGGCGACACCACAACTCCCGACAGCGACACCAATGATCCCGCCGCTCCTGCCGAGCCCAACGCAGGCGAGGAGATCAAGAATCTGGTGCTCACCGACACCGGCGAGCTGACCACCCTGTTCCGTCCCCACGCCGAGGGCGCGACCGAGGACCACATCATCCGCAACCTGGTCGTCAACCTGCTTGAGTTTGACAACCACGGCAAGCTGCAGCCCAGCGCCGCCGAGTCCTGGGGCACTGAGGACGGCGGCCAGACCTGGACCTTCCATCTGCGCGACGACGTGACTTGGGTTGACGTGAACGGCAACTACAAGGCGGACGTGGTCGCCGATGACTGGGCCACCACTCTGGAGTGGATTCTCAACTACCACAAGAACGACGCGTTCAATACCAGCATGTGCCTGCCCATCATCGAGGGCGCTCAGGAGTACTATGACTACACTCAGAGCCTGACCGAAGAGGAAGCCCTTGCCCTGGACAAGACCAAGTTCTTTGAGATGGTCGGCATCGAGTGCCCCGACGAGCGCACCATCGTCTATCACTGCACCGGCCACTGCACCTACTTCGACACCATGTGCATCAACCCCATCCTCTACCCCACCTCCCAGAAGCTGATTGACGAGCTGGGCGTGGAGAACGTGGTCGGCATGAGCAACGAGCAGATGTGGTACAGCGGCGCCTACACCCTGACCACCTACATCCCCAACAACGAGAAGGTGCTCACCCGCAACCCCGCCTACTTTGACAAGGACTGCAAGCTCTTCGACACCGTCACCATCCGCGTGGTGGAGAGCGCCCTGGTGGACGACCAGCTGTGGGAGACTGGCGAGGTGGACTATACCGACGTGAGCGAGTCCACCCTGAGCACCATCATGTCCGATCCCAACAACAAGTGGAACGACTACCTGGTGGAGTCCCGCCTGGAGCCCTATGCCACCAACCTGCTGTTCAACTACAACAAGATGAACGAGGACGGCACCCCGGACACCAACTGGAATACCGCCGTGGCCAACGAGGCGTTCCGCAAGTCCATCTACTGGGGCCTGGATCTGACCAACATCTGGTACTCCGGCAACCCCATCAACCCCCTGAACCTGGAGAGCCTGGGCTTCACCTGCAAGGACTTCGTGTTCTTTGAGAACGGCGACGACTACTCCAGCCACGTCATCAGCCAGCTGGACATCCCCGAGAGCGATGGCAAGAGCCCCCGCCGCTATCAGCCCGACAAGGCCGAGCAGTTCAAGCAGCAGGCCATGGAGGAGCTGAGCGCCAAGGGCGTGACCTTCCCCATCACCATTGACTACTACATCAAGGCCGGCGTGGAAACCGCTGTGGATACCGCCACCATTATGAAGGAGATCTTCGAGGCCCTGGGCACCGATTACATCACCTTCAATATCAAGACCTTCGTCTCCAGCTACAACCAGGAGGTCAGCACTCCCGCCCTGGACTGCTTCTCCACCTCCATGTGGGGCGCGGACTTCCTGGACGTCAGCAACTGGCTGGATCAGTGCCTGTACCAGAACGAGGCCGCCCTGTACTCTAAGAGCAACATGCACCTGGACGGCATCACCGATCCCGAGCTGATCGAGCAGTTCACCACCTTCACCAACATGGTCTACGCCGCCGAGGGAATCTATGACGATATGGACGCCCGCAACCAGGCCTTTGCCGACGCCGAGGCGTACCTCATCAACCACGCCCTGGTCATTCCCTGGAGCTACCGCTGCTACTGGACCATGACCAAGATCAACGAGTACTCCAAGAGCTACTCCGGCTGCGGCATCGGCTGGCAGTTCAAGAACTGGGAAACTTCCACCGAGCCCTACACCACCGAGCAGTACGCCCAGTTTGTGACCGACTACTACGGCTGATCGCCTGTCGGAATCACTCGGTAACCAGTAAGAAAACCTAAGAAAAAGGGGGTCGCCGTCCGGTTGGCCCCCTTTTTGAGAAGGCGGGGAAAGCCGGCGCGATACGGCGCGGCCCCCCGAACGGTATGGACGGGCATGCAGCGCCCGAAAACGAGATAAGGAGAGATACAGCCATGTCTAAAACACTGACCTTTGTCATCTGCGGCTGCGGCAACCGCGGCCTGGAGAACTACGCCACCTACCAGCGGGAGTACCCCGACCGGATGAAGATCGTCGCCGGAGCGGACAACCGTCCCGAGCGGCTGGAGATTCTGCGCCGGGAGTACGGCGTGCCGGAGGATATGTGCTTCGCCTCCGCCGAGGAGCTGCTGGAACAGCCCCGCCTGGCGGACGTGGCCATCATCGCCACCCAGGACCGCCAGCACGTGCCCATGGCGCTGAAGGCTCTGGAGAAGGGCTACCACCTGCTGGTGGAGAAGCCCATCTCCCCCAGTCTGGAGGAGTGCCGCCAGCTCCAGGAGAAGGCCCACGAGGCCCAGCGGGCCGTGGTGGTCTGCCACGTGCTGCGCTACACCACCTTCTACTCCAACCTGGAGAAGATCCTGCGCCGGGGCGACATCGGCAAGATCGAGACGATCGATGCCATTGAGAACGTGGGCTACTGGCACTACGCCCACAGCTTTGTCCGCGGCAACTGGCGGCGCAGCGACGAAACCAGCCCCATGATCCTGGCCAAGAGCTGCCACGACATGGACATCCTCCGCTGGCTGGTAGGCGAGAAGTGCGTACGGGTCCAGAGCTTCGGCGCGCTGGATTACTTCCACTCCGGCTCCGCGCCGGAGGGCGCGGCCAACCGCTGCCTGGACGGCTGCGCCTGCAAGGACGGCTGCCCCTATGACGCGGAGAAGATCTACGTCACCAGCAGCCGTACCGGATGCCGGCGCAAGAACGTGGGCTGGCCCTGCACCGTGGTGGCGTCCGATCCCACCGAGGAGAACATCTACGCCGCCCTGCGCTCCGGCCCCTACGGCCGCTGCGTGTTCCACTGCGACAACGACGTGGTGGACCACCAGACCGTCAACCTGGAGTTTGAGAACAACATCCACGCCACCTTCACCATGACGGCCTTCACCGAGCAGACCTACCGGACGATCCGCATCACCGGCACGAAGGGCGAGATCGAGGGCGACATCAACAGCCGGAAGCTGGTTCTGCGCCGTTTCGGCCAGCCGGAGGAGATCATCGACCTGAGCGGCTCCGCCAACAATCTGGCGGGCCACGGCGGCGGCGACGGCGGCCTGATGGACCACATGTACGAGCTGATTTCCAGCGGCGGCACCCAGGGCCTGACCAGCGTAGACGCATCCGTGGAGAGCCACGTGATGGCGCTGGCGGCGGAGGCCTCCCGCGTGGCCGGCGGCAAGACCATTGAGCTTGCCACTTTCCGGTAAGGACAAGACATCAACAGAGGACTGTCTCCGGCGGCAAAACCGCCTGGAGGCAGTCCTCCTGGCTTGTGCGCAGCAGATAAAGAACCGCCTCCGGAGCATTACTCCGGAGGCGGTTTCGTTCGCTTACTGCTCTTTTTCCATAGCCTCGGCCAGGGCCTTGGACAGCTGGTCGGGGCAGCTGGTGGGCTTCCCGCCGCACTGGATGCCCTGGAGCTTGCTGATGGCTTCCTTGGCGGGCATATCCTTCACCAAGCTGCAAATGCCCTTCAGGTTGCCGTTGCAGCCGCCGGTGAAGGCCACCGACCGGATGACGCCGGCCTCCAGCTCCAGATCGATCTGAGAGGAACAGGTTCCGCTGGTCTTATATGTATAGGTCATGCTGCTGTTCTCCTTTTCACATATTCCCGTAAGACTTCCCTACGTGGTTTCTATCGGTCAGTATAACAGATTTTTTTGTTCGTGGCAAGCCCCCCGTTGGGAGATTTCCGGCGGGGCGGCTGCATGGGTAAGTTTGTCAAACAAATTGGACAAGGAAGTCGATTGGAGAAAGCCAGGGGAGAGACAGAGAAGATCAAACCCTGACCTTCTGGACTATCTCTTCTGCCATTTCTCCGATAAAAACGGAGGACAGGATTGTAAAATCCTGTCCTCCGCTTTCGTTCGCTTCATTCCAGCGGCAAAACCGTCCGCACAATGGCTTGATTCAGTAAGCCCTCCTGCAGAGACGGTCTGTCTCCGCCCTTACTGTTCGCAGGCCAGCTGCGCGACATATTCCAGTTCAATGATTTCCCGGCATCGCCCATTTTCACCGCTGCGCATACCGGTCACCCTGCATTGCATAGGCGGCAGCAGGACTTCCCCGTCCTCATTATGACACACAAATTGATCCAGCTGCAATATGCTCTTCCCTTCGGGGACGCGGATTTCATATCGGTAAAAATCGCTCCCGACATCCTCGTCCTCCCGATAGGGTGCGACGGACCAGGAGGAAATCGTCCTGACTTCAAGCATGCCGCCGGCATACTCGTCAACGATGCCCTGATTATCGGCATACGCCACCAGCGCATATTTCCAAAGCGCGTCATCGTTTCTCAACAGCAGATTATTCAGAATGGCAAAATCATTCATTCCTCGTATAAAAGCTGATCGTTTTCTCAATAGGAGAAAATGCAGGGTTTGGGTTTTTGTTTTCCGCTCCTTACAGTCGTTCTTCTCAGCTCGGACGCCCTTGAAACAGCCGGATCAGTACGCCAGCCGCTCCGCCAGCCAGCCCTTCAGCTCGCTGACAGGGATGCGGACCTGCTTCATGCTGTCCCGCTCCCGGACGGTGACGCAGTTGTCCGCCGGGGTCTTGTCATCGCCCACGGTTTCGAAGTCCACGGTGATGCAGAAGGGGGTGCCCACCTCGTCCTGGCGGCGGTAGCGCTTGCCGATGGAGCCGGCGTCGTCGAAGTCGATCATCCAGTCCTTGCTGAGCTCCATCTGGATCTCCCGGGCCTTGTCGCCCAGCTTCTTGCTCAGGGGCAGCACGGCGGCCTTGAAGGGCGCCAGGGCCGGGTGGAGGCGCAGCACGGTGCGCACATCGTTCTTCTCTTCATCCACGACCTCCTCGTCGTAGGCGTTGCACAGGAAGGCCAGCAGCATCCGCTCCACGCCCAGGGAGGGCTCGATGACGAAGGGCACGTAGTGCTCGTTGGCCTCCTGGTCAAAGTAGGTCAGGTCCTTGCCGGAGGTATTCTGATGGGCGCTCAGATCGAAGTTGGTCCGGCTGGCCACGCCCCACAGCTCGCCCCAGTCGGTGAAGGGGAAGGCAAACTCGAAGTCTGTGGTGGCGTTGGAGTAGTGGCTGAGCTCCTCGGGATCGTGGTCCCGGAGGCGCAGGTTCTCCTCCTTGATACCCAGATCCAGCAGCCACTGGTGGCAGAAATTCTTCCAGTAGACGAACCACTCCAGCTCTGTGCCGGGCTTGCAGAAGAACTCCAGCTCCATCTGCTCAAACTCCCGGGTACGGAAAATGAAGTTGCCCGGGGTGATCTCGTTGCGGAAGCTCTTGCCGATCTGGCACACGCCGAAGGGCAGCTTCCGGCGGGTGGACCGCTGGACGTTGAGGAAGTTGGTAAAGATGCCCTGGGCGGTTTCCGGGCGGAGGTAGACGGTGTTCTTGGCCTCCTCGGTGACGCCCTGGAAGGTTTTGAACATGAGGTTAAACTTCCGGATGTCGGTAAAATTGTGCTTGCCGCAGGAGGGGCAGGGGATGTTGTGCTCCTCGATGAAGTCCTTCATCTCCTCCTGGGAGAAGGCGTCCACGGGCTTGGGAAGCGCAAAGGAATTCTTCTCCGCCCACTCCTCGATGATTTTGTCGGCGCGGAAACGCTCCTTGCACTCCTTGCAGTCCATAAGGGGGTCGGAGAAGCCGCCCACGTGGCCGGAGGCCACCCAGACCTGGGGGTTCATGAGGATGGCGGCGTCCAGACCCACATTGTAGGGGTTTTCCTGGACAAATTTCTTCCACCAGGCTTTTTTGACGTTGTTCTTCAGCTCAACGCCCAGGGGGCCGTAGTCCCAGGTGTTGGCGAGGCCACCGTAGATTTCGCTTCCGGCGAAGATGAAGCCTCTTCCCTTACAGAGGGTTACGATTTTTTCCATTGTTTTCTCGGTGTTTTTCATTTTATTTTACTCCTTTGCAGATTGATTAACCGGGTAATCTTCGCGCCCGACCGGCGCGAACGGGATTTCATCTGCGGCCCTGCGGGCCGCTCCGCTTTTTCTTTCTATTTTTTATTTATTTCATCTTCGCCGCCTCCGGCGGCGAACGGGAGTGATTTCTCGAATCGGCCCGGGGGCTGCGCGCCCCCGGACCCTGCGCCTACTTTTGCCGCGCGGCAACGATTATTCATGACCGCATCGAGCGGTCACGAATAATT
>VSNB01000289.1 GCA_009774055.1 Clostridiales bacterium | reverse complement strand
GCACCGCCTCGATGGCGTTGCGGATCTCGAACAGCCCGAACAGCTTTCCCGCGTCGGTGTAGTTCGCGGGAATGTAGTAGGTCTCAGATTCCATATTCATCCCCCTCCGTGGGTTGGAACAGGCCGCCGCACCCGGCCAGCTCCGTTTCCAGAGCGTCCAGCCGGGCGCGGCGGCGGTCAATGAGCGCGGCAAAGGCACGTTTCAGCCTCTTTTCGTGTCCAGGGGTTTGCCTTTGCGGCTCCAGCTCGATCTTGCTGATGAGCTGGGGGGAGAGGCCGGCGGCGTCCGCCAGCTCAGCCAGGGATATCCCGTAGCGCAGGCGCAGCGCCCGCGCACGGCAGGGGACGTGCTTTTCCATAACAGCCGCCCCCTAATTGGAGAACACCCAGAAGGGTCCGCCCGCGCCGGCCCGGGTGGCGGCCTCATTGGTGATGATGCCCAGAGGCCACTCCTTGCTGCTCCGCTTCACGCTGGCGGGGTAGAGTAGGGAAGCGCCGCCTTACCGCATTTCTGCGGCAGGTTTGCGCCACCCCCTCTCAGAACCGTGCTTACACCTCTCGATGTACACGGCTCGCCATCATTACTCCGTTTTACAAAACTTTTTTCTATGAATCAGCTTATGGCAGCTTTCACAGACCACTAACGTTTTGCGCCGTTTGGCAATCATGATTTGCTCCCAGGTTTCCTTGCCCTGCAAATCCTTCACCTTACGGATATGATGGATTTCGTAGTGTTCTGCATCGGTCGCTCCGCATAACTCACAGACTTTTGCGGATAGACGTTTTTCAAGCGTTGTTGTAGTATACGCAAAGCGCACAACAGCATTTGAGATTTGGTCGGTGGGATTCCAAGCATCTTTGCAATCGCTGTATTTTGCAAAATAGCAGCGTTTTCGCCCCTGTTTGGTTTCATAGGGTATCCCCCAACCGCCCCGTCCATCTTTGTACTGCGCCTTGATTTTACTGATTTTGCTTTTGTGCTTTCCCGCAAGGGTTTTTAGGCAGCTATACTCCATCAGATACGCAAAATAATTCAGTTTCCCGAAATTACTCGCTATAGAATAGTAGTTGCAAAGTCCCCGCAGTTCTGCATTATAAGCAGATATGATTTCAAGGTCAGTACATCGCAGCAAGGTTTTCCGGCGCTCCGGCTTGATTCTGCCGTCCTCTGTCTGACATATCACTTTTTTATCAAACAGAAAAGGCATGATTTTATCCTCAAATGGCACACAGAGTTCTACCATACCATTCAAAGTCCTTTTGGTACGGCTTCCCGGCCCTCCGTGCTTGATTTGGCCGTTGCGTCTGACCCGCACATCATAACCTAAAAATCTGGCGTATTCATTGCTGTGGGTGATAAGCGTCTTCTCCTCGCTGAGTTCCATTTTCAGCGTCCCCGCAATAAACTCCGACAACTGGCGCTTAATTCGCGCACAATCCTCCTTGTTCCCATTCACTCCAATCAGAAAATCATCCGCATAGCGCACATATTTCAGCTTTTTATCCGTCTGCGATTTGCAGGGCGTTTTAATCAGCTCTTTGCGCAGTGTTTCCCGCCGACGTAAAAGTTCAGATTTTTCACGGTCTTCGGCAACTATGAGTTTTTTGCGGATATATTCCAGTTTACTGGCAATCTTCTGATATTCCGGCGTAAACTTCTTCTCTTTGGGTTTATCGAAGTTTTTCGCGAGATTGACAACAAACTTGTCCAGCTCATGCAGGTAGATGTTTGCAAAAATCGGCGAGCAGATTCCGCCCTGCGGTGTCCCGCTGTATGTCATGTGGTACTGCCAATCTTCACAATATCCCGCTTTCAGCAGTTTCCAAATCAGCTTGATGAGTCGCGCATCTTTGATTTTGCTGCTGATAATGCCCACCAAAGCTGAATGGTCTATGTTGTCAAAACAGCCTTTAATGTCACCTTCCACAAACCAGCGGATGCCATTGAAACCCTTTTTGATTGATTTTAGGGCGGTATGGCAGCTCCGATTAGGCCGAAATCCATGGGAGCAGTCCAGAAACACAGGTTCATATACCGCTTCCAGTATCATTCGCAGGACCTCTTGCACCAGCTTGTCCGTAAAGGTGGGGATTCCCAAGGGGCGCATTTTCCCGTTTGCTTTCTGGATATAAGTACGGCGGGCCGGGTGCGGGGTGTAGGTTTCGTCAGCAAGCATCTTGATGATTCGTTCTATTTTTGCTTTGCTGAAACCGTCCGCCGTGTCCTCATTTATCCCCTGGGTTGACGCTCCATTATTTGCGTACAGGTTTTGATACGCCTGATAGTACAGGTCTGGGCGAAGCATATAGCGGTATAACCGGGTAAAAACCTCGTCCTTGTTCCTCGCAGAGTTTTGCTTGACATTCTCCAAAATCTCCATTGTTGGTTTCATTGTGAGGTATTCCTCCCTAATCGCTGTTGATTTTGGCATGTAATGACTGCCGCCCTTCGCCGTGTAAGGGTCATTATCCCTCTCATTGACTACTATGGCGGCTCCGTTGCCTTGCAGGATATTCAGACACAAATTGTCATAGCCGTTGTTCACCTCCCCATGGCATTCCTGTTTAGGCAATCCCCAGTTAACGTGATTAGTTGGTATGCGGATTGTCGGATATGCTTTCGCTTCTTTACCACTGGCTCTCCAGCGTGTCTTATGAGTTGATTGATAACCATTTGGGTGCCGACCATACCCAAATGTACTCATATCAGAGGTTTCAGGCACTTTCCTCTGTCCTCTTGGTAAAGGAAACTCGAAGCTCGCAATAACAAACCCAGTTCTATCCTCATATCCGCTTGACATCGCGGTTCAGTCGTGCCAAATTGCCTTTAGGCAACTTACCGCTTTCCTGCCATGCTATGTTCCCGTATCAGCTTTCGCCCCCCGGTCAGGCAGGTTGTCTCCCGCGTTATCTTACGGGGTAGTACCATTTTTCTACTTCTAATCACGCCCTATCTGGGCGCACGTCTGCCACCAGCACCTTGCCCTCCTCGGTGATACCCCGCAGGACGATGAAATGGCCGGTGGTGGTGAAGTGCCCCGGGGCCATGATGGCGATGACCAGCTTGCCCGATTCCAGCGCCTCCACCAGCTTTTTGCTGTCCTTGCCGATTTTGTCAACGGTGAGGCCGTAGTGCTCGCCGCCGTTGGGGATCAGGCTGTGGTAGCTCCCGTTGCCCTCACAGCGGTAGCCGTTTCGGACAGACCACTGGGCCACGTCATAGGGCGTTACCTTATTGTCCGTCATGGACGCCACCACCATGGCCAGGGCGGTGGGGCCGCAGCCCTCCCAGCCGATGGTGCCGGTGCGGCCATAGAGCTTATTGCCCCACCGGGCGTCTGTCTGATTGTAGTAGACCACGGGGGTGTCGGCATGAGCAAAAGTGACGTTCCCGTAGTCCGTGCCGTATTGGCCCAGGCCGTCGGTGTCGCCGGGGCTGACGCTCTGGCCGTCTGCCATCACCGAGTAGAGCAGGGCCGCCCAGTCTTTTTCCTCCTGGGTGAAGCCCAGCTTGTCCATGTAGGCGTCCGGCGACAGATCCCGAACCGAGATATGCAGGACGCGGTCTGTAATGGAAGCGGTATAGGTCAGCTTGTCGGAAAGCAGCTTTTCGATGGTTGGTTCGTCCATGACGTTGATATCCTGCTTGTACCG
>VSNB01000288.1 GCA_009774055.1 Clostridiales bacterium | reverse complement strand
CCGCGCGCTCGGAGACGCGTACAAGACCCAGCCACTGATGCATGCGGGTATCTCCTTCCCGCTGATTCCGGGGGACTATCAGGCAAGGCAGGTTTATCTGACGGCTGTGGAATGAGGGGGGGCTTCCCCGTTCGCTGACGCAGCTTTTGGAAACAGTAAGGGGAGAGGCGGCCAATCCGGGATGGATTGGCCGCCTCTTTTTGCGGATTGGAGAATATGCCTAAATGTGCTCCGGAACTTCTGAGAAATTTAGTGGTAAATTGCGTTTGACAATTCTTTAATTTTGACTTATACTTACCTAGGTAAATGCGGTTGCACGATGCGTACGCTTTTCCAACGGGACAGAAAATTTAGTCGGGAATTTGTTAAAATGGTACTTGACAAAGCTTTGTGTCTGTTGTATAATAAGTTCGTTGAGTGCAAATAAAGAAAAATTTGACATGGGGGTATAGCTTAGCTGGGAGCACACGTCACCAGTGAAACTCCCCCGAATTTATTCATAAACTTCGAGAAATTAGCAGTTGACAACTTGCGCAAAATGTACTACAATAAGCAACGTTGGTTAGTGAATCGACGGAAACAGTTAAAAAATGTTCTGGAAGAAGTTCATATGGGGGTATAGCTCAGCTGGGAGCGCACATAATCCGGTGAACGTACCCACTTCTCCAAAAAATTTCGCGCCTCCATCGCACTTCATGCGATGTCGGCGATTTGGTTGGCAAAGTTGCCAACCAACCCGAAATCGCACCACTCTTTCACTATTATAGGGAAAGAAAGTTCTGAAAATTTAATAGCCCGTTGGGGCAAAATTAGGTCTGGGGGTATAGCTCAGCTGGGAGAGCGCTTGAATGGCATTCAAGAGGTCAGCGGTTCGATCCCGCTTATCTCCACCACGAACAGGGACTCATGTAGCCGAAAGGAACATGAGTCCCTGTTTTATTAACCACAACAAAAGAGCGGATGTTTGATCCGGATTTGCAGAGGAAAAAAGAGGCGGCTTGTTGGTCGAGACTGAACAACAAGCCGCCTCTTTTTTTGTTTCCAGCAGAATTTACACGAAGGAGGAGCAGCGATGCACGAACAGGCCACCGAGCAAAAAAATAATTATTTTCGAGAACTGACCCTCAACCTCCGGCATGAGGGCTTCACCGCAGGCCAGCCGGAAGACGGACTTCTGCCGGTAGAAGCGGACGGTACGCGCCTCTGCCTTGCCACTGACAGCGGCGGAGTACGGTGTTGAATTTATCACCTGGGAACGAACCCAGATCCGGACATGGAGAGCGTCCCCAGACAGGGGCAGATCTTCGACATGTAAAATTCAATATGTGTAGAATGAGGGGTCGATGTTTGCCAGCCATGGCAGAAGCATCGGCCCCTTTTTTATTTTTATGGGAAAGGAAACGAAAAATGGGTAAATATTTTGTACGCGGCACACCCCTGGCGGGGCTGGAACGGATGATGATGGAGGTGCCGAACTTCGCGGCCCGCAGCTCCGGCACAGCAATTCTCTGCCGCTACCGCCGTCGTGGGTGCCGGAGCCTGACCTGTCTCTACCTCGCTGAGCGGCTGCAGGCCGGAGCTGTGGCCATGGAAGAAATGGTCGCCGAGCTGGTTCGGCCTTGGAAGCATCTGCGGCTGAAGCAGCGGGCCGTGGGCATCGCCGGACAGGTCAGGGCGTTCTACTTCGAGGGGCAACTCCATATCGCGCGAATGCTGCGGATGACGCAGGGCGATGAAACTGTTGACAGCCGGTGGCTGGCGGCGGTGTATCTGCTTTCATCCCACGCTTCGCTCTGGCAGAAGACGCTTGCGGCGGTTACGCCAGGGCGGATTGCTTTTGAACGTGTGCGGCTGGATAACACCACGGTTCAGGACTATGTCCTCTACCGGGTGGCGAAGGGCCTCTGCTCCGGGATGCTGGGAGCGACTTCCGAGGAGTTGGCTGACCCGGAGTTGGTCAGCGATGACACGCTTCTGCTGATCCTCTGCGCCGCTCTCATTGCCCGGTACGGGCCGGAGGTCACGAACATCGGGAGGGCGGAATGATGACGGCGGTTCTGGATTCCCCGCTGCATCCGGAGTACGGCGGCGTCACGGTTCCCCTCCCCATACCCCGCGAGGAATACGATCACACCATGGAACTGCTGGAAAACCTCGGCATTGGGGATACTTTGCGACAAGACTGCCGTATCATTGAGCTGAACAGCAAATATTCCGTTCTGGAGAGTCTGGCAGGCTCAGAAGTCAATGTGGACGAGCTGGATTATCTGGCAAAGCGGCTGGAGAGCTTCTGCGCGAGCGAGGACGAGCAGTTTCAGGCCATGGGCCACAAGCTGGGCCTCACGGATATCAAGGACTTTATCAATCTGACTTTTTGTTGCCAGGAGTCCACCGTGATCTCCGACTTCTCCAAGCTGGAACAGGCCGGGAAGTACCACGCCATGAATCTGAACGGCGGCACATTGCCCCTGGAAGAACTGAAAGCTCTGGACGGGCGCGAGGCTGCCCTGCGGCTGATCGACACCGGGACTGGTGTGGTCACTCCATACGGTGTGGTCTACGACAACGGCATGAAGCTGGAGCCGCTCTATCAGGGGCGGCAGTTCCCGCCGTATTGCTATGACGACAGCCCCCTGACAGTGTGTCTGACGCCAACCCAGGGCGGCGAACCGGCTGTCCTGGATCTTCCCGTATCCGACCGGCAGCTGGGACGCAGCCTGCTCCGCGCAGGAATCGCCAATCTGCGGGATGTGGAGCTGTCTATAGAGATAGACAATCTGCCGCAGAAGGTCTCTAACCGCCTGCATCTGGAGCGGGAGGGACTGGATGATCTGAACGAGATGTGCCGCGTGATCCAGCCGCTCTCGCAAGCACAGAGAGAAATGCTGGAGGCCGTAGTGTGCGCGACCCAGCCGGAGTATGCCGGCGAGGTGCGGCGGCTGGCGGAGGAGTTGGATCAATTCGAGTTTATTCCCAACGTTCGGACTGCTGAGGAATTTGGCAAATATATGATCCGGGAATCCGGCCATTTCCAGTATGATGAGAATCTGGAAGGCTTCTACGATTACCGCCTTTATGGTGAGCAGCGTATCCGGGAAGAAGGCGGCCTGTTCACTGCTCACGGCTACGTGGCCTACCACGGGACGATACCACTGGAGGAGCTGATGCAGGACGATCCCGCGGAGCAGTACCAGCGGGAACAGGGGCCGCAGATGGGAGGGATAGCCTAAGAAATACCGCCCATCTGTTGCACTGATTGGGGTTCATACGCCATCCGGCTGCTGTCCGTCATGCGCCAACCATTTGCATTCGGTCATGTCCAAATTTGAAAATGTCGCTTTGAAAGATGAATCCTCCGGGCTGCACGCATAGATCCCAAATTGGATCTCACCAGCTGCGTCCCACATGTGGCATACTCGCATCTGCGAAAAATGAAGCCCATCCCGCGAGCATTCTATGCGAAAATCATCTTCCCTTCGGCTCAAGCGGTACCACATGGATTTTATGGATGCGTCAATAGCAGTGGTCGCCCAATCGGAATATCCATGGTTCGTCACAACGCTGCCAAGATGCTGGTATGTCTCATTTTCGTATTCAATGGACCCCTTCAGCCAGTTATCGCTGTTGAGATACATGACCACGCCGCATTGGTCAAAACGGGGTTGGCTC
>VSNB01000287.1 GCA_009774055.1 Clostridiales bacterium | reverse complement strand
AAAGGCGCGCACGCGCCTGCCCGTCAAGGGGTTCTTAGACCGTAGGTCTAAGCGCGTTTTTGCCTACTTTTGCCGCGGGGCAAAAGTAGGCGCGGAGTCCGGGGCCGCGCAGGTCCCGGGCCGATTCGAGAAATCACTCCCGTTCGCCGCCGGAGGCGGCGAAGATACAATTGTTATAATAATAAGAGGAATGGAGCGTTCGCGCCCGCAGGGCGCGAAAAATACTGCCATGCAGCCACTCTGTATCATCGCCGGGGCCATGGACCCCGGCCCCATGCCCCCCATCGAAAAAAACGACCTCCTTATTGCTGCAGACGGCGGCCTGGACCACCTGGCCCGCCGGGGGCTGGTCCCCCACCTCATCGTGGGGGACTTCGACTCCCTGGGCCGGGTCCCCGAAGGGGACAACATCCTCCGCCACCCCGTGGAGAAGGACGACACCGACACCATGCTGGCTATCAAGACCGGCCTGGCCCGGGGCTATCAGGCCTTCCTCCTCTACGGCTGTCTGGGCGGGCGGCTGGACCACACCTACGCCAACCTCCAGGCCCTCCTCTACCTGGCCCGCCACGGCGCGGCGGGCTTCCTCCTGGGCGGGGGGACCGCCGCCTCCGCCGTGGAGAACGGAGAGCTGTCCTTCCCGGCGGGAAGGACAGGCATCCTCTCCGTGTTCTGTCCCAACGGCGAGGCCCGGGGCGTTACCCTCCGCGGCCTCCGCTACCCCCTCCGGGACGCCGTCCTCACCAGCGCATTCCCCCTGGGGGTCAGCAACCAGTTCACCGGGGAGGCCGCTTCCGTCTCCGTCCGGGACGGCGCGCTGCTGGTCATGTGGGAGCAGGAGGACGGCACGCTGCCGGATCAGCTGACCGGCTGATTCCCGCCTTGTGTTCCCGCGCAATCTGTGCTATACTATACCTATATCTTTGTCATTATCAAAGGAGGCGATTGTCATTTCCCTATTGCAACAGCCCTTCGGCTTCACCCGGGACGGACGGAGCGTGGATATGCTCACCCTCCGCCGGGGCTCTATGGAGGCGGAGGTCCTTACCTACGGCGCAACCCTGCGGGCCCTGCGGGTCCCGGACCGGAACGGCGGGCCCGTGGACGTGGTCCTGGGCTACGACGCCGTGTCCGCATACGAGGCCAACGGCGGGTACTTAGGCGCGGTGGTGGGCCGGTATGCCAACCGCATTGCCGGAGCCGCCTGCCTCATCGACGGCGCGCGCGTCCCCCTGGCGGCCAACGAGGGGCCCAAACAGCTCCACGGCGGCCCGGAGGGCTTCTCTACCCAGGTGTTCGGCGTGGCCGACGCCGGCGAGGACTTCGCCGTCCTCACCTACGCTTCCCCCGACGGCCAGGGGGGCTTTCCCGGCAATCTGACCCTTCGGGTCACGTACGCCCTCACGGACCAGGGCCTCTCCCTCCGCTACGAGGCCGCCAGCGACAAGGCCACCTACTGCAACATCACCAATCACGCCTATTTCAACCTCAACGGCTCCGGGGACATCCTGGGCCACCGCCTCTGGCTGGCCTCCGGACAGTTCACCCCCGTGGGGCCGGACAGCATCCCCCTGGCGATGGCCCGGAGCGCTGCCGGCACCCCCTTCGACTTCACCGCGGAGAAGCCCGTGGGCCGGGACATCGGCGCGGATGACGAGCAGCTCCGCAACGTGGGCGGCTACGACCACAACTACGTCCTGGACCCCGCCCAGGGCCTGCGCCTGGCGGCGCGGCTCATCGGGGAGAAAAGCGGCATCGTCATGGAAACCTGGACCGAGAAGCCCGGCGTCCAGCTCTACAGCGGCAATTTCCTGGAGACTGCGGACGCCAAGGGCGGCGGCGTCTACCGCCCCCGGCAGGGCCTCTGCCTGGAAACCCAGTTCTTCCCCGACAGCCCCAACCATCCCGCGTGGGGCGACATCCTCCTCCGCCCCGGCAGGCGATACGACTATATCACGGAGTATCGGTTTGACGTGGAGTGACGCCCCGCCGCCCTAACGCTCCAGAAACCCGATAATCATGTCCACCGCCTCGGCGGTGATGTCGTCCGGGGCGCGCTCCAGGAAGCTCCCCCGGCGGCTAGTTGCATCCAGCATCCGTACCTGGTCGCACAGAATGACCCCGTCCGTGCTGGTCCGGCTGTCCAGGCGGAGGTGGAAGGGGTGGTCCTTGTCCGTATGGGTGATGGGGCAGACCATGGTCATGCTGCTGAAACGGTTGAACGTCCCGCTGCTCACCACCAGGGCCGGGCGGCGGCCCCGCTGCTCATGGCCGGACTGCGGGTCGAAATCCAGGTAAATAATGTCCCCCTGGGCAAACCGCGTCACCATGCCTCGCCGCCCTCCGGACGGCCCCAGGATACCTCTTCTTCCTCGCCCTCCGGCGGGCCGATCTCCTCCAGCGGCTTTCCGTAAAAGCTGGTCAGCCGCTCCTCCAGGGTCCGGTGGGCGGCATGGCGCAGCTTCCGGATCACGATGGCGTCCCCGTCCTGGCGGAGCTCCACCCGGTCGTTCTCCCGTATGCCCAGACTGTCCAGCAGCGGCTTGGGCAGGCGCAGGCCCTGGCTGTTCCCCCATTTCTGAATCGTCGCATACATGTCCGTACTCCTTTCAAATGGATAAGGACAGTATATACAAAGTATAGCCGCGTGTCAAGGCGGCGAAAAAATTCCCTCCCCCGGGAGTCCTGCCCCCGTAATGTTTCACATTGCATTGACATTGCGTATACAATAGGGTATACTATACGCTGCAAGGAGGTGGAACATATGCCAAAGACCGCAACCATCAACATCCGGGTGGACCCGGTAACCAAATCGACCGCCGAAAAGCTGTTCGCCAGCTTCGGCATCACCATCACGGACGCCGTAAACATGTTCCTGCACAAATCCATCATGGAGGGCGGCCTGCCTTTTGAGCTGAAGCAGCCCAGGTACCATCCGGCGACGGAGGCCGCCATGGACGAGGCCCGGGAAATCCTGGACGGCAGGCGCGATGCAAAGAGATATCCCTCCGCCCGGGCTTTGTTTGACGAGCTGGACGCGGAGGCGGAGCGTGAAACATGCTGACGCTGGCGGTCACCGGACAGTTCCGCAGGGATTATAAGCGGATGAAAAAACAGGGCCGCGATATGTCCCTGCTGGAAACGGTGATCGACACGCTGCTGGCGGAGCGGCCCCTGCCGCCGCGCTGCCGCGACCATGGCCTGAGCGGCAATTATGCCGGATTCCGGGAGTGCCATGTGCTGCCGGATTGGCTGCTGATCTATGCGGTGGACCGGGGGCGGCTGGTTTTGACTGCCTCCCGCACCGGAACGCACGCCGAACTGCTGGACCGATAGCATTCTGAAAAAAACTCCCTCCCCCGGGAACTTTTTGGGGTAAGGGAGCGTCTATCATACAGGAACAGGGAAATCCGGGAGGCTTTGGGACGGATTCCCGGATACGGAGCATGGGAGGAGGGTGCAAACCAACGGCCGAATTAAGAAACGATACAACTAAGATACAGCTTCGATACGGGCCTTTCACATTGGCGTGGTAGGATGGGACCGCAAGCTGATCTAGGGGGCGGGGCCTGGCCCCGCCCGTCCGGCCGCGGGGCCGCTGCCGCGCCAGGTAAGAAAAGATTGATTTTTTTAAAAACAAAAAAAGCCGCCAGCTCTCGCGGGGTATGGGGGTGGCGCTGG
>VSNB01000286.1 GCA_009774055.1 Clostridiales bacterium | reverse complement strand
ACCCCCCCTCCCCCCCCACCCCCTCTTCGCCTTTGGCGGGGGGGCTGGGTTTGGGGTAAACCCGCCCGGTAAAAAGCGGTGCGGCCCCGCAGGGGCCGCAGGAAGATCAATCCCGAAAGACGATCCCGTTTTCATCTGCGGACTCAATAATCGCCAACGCGCGATAATTGAGCCCCATCCCCCGCAGCCGGTCGCCGCCGCCCTGGAACCCCTTCTCTACGGCGATGCCGATTCCCTTCAGCTCGGCCCCCGCCTGGTCCACCAGGTCGCACAGCCCGCGGACCGCTTCGCCGTTCGCCATGAAGTCGTCCACAATCAGCACCTTGTCGCTGCTCGTCAGCCACTCCTTGCTGAGGATCTGGGTGACCTTCTTCTTGTAAGTATAGGAAAAAATCTCGCTCTGATACAGACCGCCCTCAATGTTGTCGCTCTTGGCCTTCTTGGCAAACACCATCGGCACGCCGTACCGCTGGGCGCAGATGGTCGCCAGCGCGATGCCGCTGGCCTCGGCGGTGAGGACCATGGTAATATCCCCGGTGTCAAAGAATTTTGCGAATTCGTCGGCGATGGCCTCCATCAGCTTCACGTCCACCCGATGGTTCAGGAACCCGTCCACCTTGATAATGTTGCCAGGCAGAACCTTGCCCTCTTTGCGAATGCGATCCTGTAACTCCTGCATCGTTCGTTCCATCCTTTCCACATATTATCGGACACACCGGCGCGCTTCGCGCCTATTACCTCTATTATGCCAAGAATCTCCTTTGCTTGCAAGTGGGGAAATGGACAAATTTGCACTTTTTCCGCCGTTCTTTTCCCACGAAGCGTCCCAAAAGCAAAAGCGCCCCCGGGCTTACCCATCCCAGGGGCGCGGCGCCCCGCTACATGTCGCTGAGGCAGTCCTTGTTTTTCCAAAAGTACTCCACGCCGGAATAAATGGTCGTTGCGACGATGACCCCTGCGCACGCCGTGTTCACCGCGTCCGGTATGGGCAGGAACATCAGCACGATGCATGCCATGGTGGACGCGGTCTTGATCTTCCCGGACCACCCGGCGGCGATGACACGCCCCTTGTCGCTGGCTACCATCCGCAGGCCGCTGACGGCGAACTCGCGCACGATCACGATCAGCAGCGCCCACCCGGGCATCCGCCCGATCTCCACGAACCACAGCATGGCCGCCGTCACCAGCATCTTGTCCGCCAGCGGGTCGGCGAACTTGCCGAAATCGGTAACCAGCCCCCGCTTCCGCGCAATCTTCCCGTCCAGCATATCGGTCAGGCTGGCGGCAATAAAAATCGCCAGGGCAATATACGGCGCATAGGGTACGTCCAGGTACAGGACCAGCAAAAAGGGCAGAATCAGCACGATCCGCAGAAGGGTCAGCTTGTTGGGCAGGTTCATTTTTCCTCCTCCTCTTGGGCCATGGCCCAGCTCTCCGGATACTTCTCCCGCATATAGCGGGCCATCGCCGTATCTGTCCCCGGCAGCTTATGCGCCAAAATGGCCTCCTTCTCGGCCTCCGCGATCCACCGCCGGCGCTTCTCCGGAACGTCCGGCCACCGGATCAGGTGTATGGTTCCCAGACGTTCCTCCTCCAGCAGAGCCTCGTACACGTCCGGGATGAAAAACTCCTCCTCTACGGGCACCGGTTCCGCCGTGACGTACTCGTTGGGGATCGGCGTCGTCTCCATCCCCTCCCGCCAGGCGCAGCGGTAGAGGGACGCGCTCCTCCCCCGGTACAATTCCTCCAGCGCGCCGGGGAAGTACTCCTCGTAATACAGGCCGCCGTCCTTCGCGTATCCGTAGGTATACTCAAAGTGCTTGATGCCGTACAGCAGCGCCATGGGCTTCAGGGACGTCAGGCACACCTGCCGCGGCTTCCCGAAGAATTCCGTCACGCTGGGCCGCAGAACCGTCAGCCCCGCCGTGGGCGATGCGTGGTACAGCTTCGTACACAAGCTCCCGTAGTAATTCCGCATGGGCTCCTCCTTATTCGTCCGCCAGCTCTCCCGTCAGCTCTCCGTCCATGGCCCCGGTGATCCTGACCCGGACGAAGGTCCCGGCCTCCACCTCGCCGCCGGCGGAGAAGTAAATCCGCCCGTCGATATCCGGGCTCTCCGCCCAGCTCCGGCCCACGTAGGACATGGACTGTCCGTCGAAGCCCTCGCAGAGGACCTCCACCACCTCGCCCTGCATGTCCTCGTTCCACTGGTCCATGATCCTGGACTGGATGTCCACCACCAGCTCGGCCCGGCGCTCGGCCTCCGCGGTGTCCACCCGGTCCATCTTCGCCGCCGGGGTGCCCTCCTCCGGGGAGTAGGGGAACACCCCCGCCCGGAGCATCCGCTGGTCCCACAGGAACTGGCACAGCTCCTCGAACTCCGCCTCGCCCTCCCCGGGCAGGCCGGTAATCAGGCTGGTACGCAGTACCACCCCCGGAATTTTCTCCCGCAGGGTATCCAGCAGATTTTCGATATACGCCTTGTCCCCCCGCCGGTTCATTTTCCGCAGAATACCGTCGTTGCAGTGCTGGAGGGGGATGTCCAGATATTTCAGAATTTTCTCCTCCCGGGCGATGACGTCGATGAGCCGGCCGTCCATCTGGTCCGGGTACAGATAGTGGAGCCGGATCCAGTGGAAGTCCAGTTTGCAAAGCTCCTCCAGCAGGTCCGCCAGGTGATGCTTCCCATCCCAGTCGGTGCCGTAGCGGGTGATATCCTGGGCCACCACGATGAGCTCCTTCACGCCGCGCTCCGCCAGGCCCCGGGCCTCCTCCAGCACCTTGTCCATAGGGCGGCTCCGGTACTTGCCCCGGAGCTTGGGGATGATGCAGAAGGCGCACCAGTTGTCGCACCCCTCCGCAATCCGCAGATAGGCGTACCAGGGCGGCGTGGTCAGCACCCGGCCGAACTCGTCCACCGGGGCGTCGAGGTCGCCGAAGTACCGGGGATGCGCCCCGGACATCACGTCCTCCACGGCGGAGACGATGTCCTTATAGCTCCCGGTGCCCAGGATGCCGTCCACCTCCGGCAGCTCCGTGGGCACGTCCTCGCCGTACCGCTGGGCCATGCACCCGGTCACCAGGATTTTTTTTATTTTTCCCGCCGCCTTCAGCTCCGCCATCCGGAGGATGTTCTGGATGGCCTCCTCGCTGGCGGAGGAGAGGAAGCCGCAGGTGTTGATCACGGCTGCGTCCGCCCCCTCAGGAGACGGGCACAGAGTGTGCCCCGCCTCCTGGCAGAGGGACATCATCTGTTCGCAGTTGACTACGTTTTTGGCGCAGCCCAGGGAGATGAAGTGGAGTTTGTATGGCATGGGGGGCCTTCTTTCTTTGCCGCCCTTTGGGCGGCAAGGGTAAATTCCTTCTTGAATTGGGTTCCGGGCTTCCGCGCCCGGACGACGGCCTACTTTTGCCCCGCGGCAACGATTATTCATGACCGCATCGAGCGGTCACGAATAATTGATTGTTCGCGGCCACTCAATGTGGCCGTGAACAATCTTAGTAGGCAAAAACGCGCTTAAACCTTGCGGTTTAAGAATCCCTTATGATTACGAGGGGTATTTTGTTTTTGCGCTTTTCCTGCAGTCTGTCCGGTCTAAACCGGGCTTCCGGTTTATGTATTGGGCGAAGCGGCTGTTTGAGGATGTAAACGGGGGACCCTACCGTATTGCTTTGGGTTCTCCCGGGGTAGGGG
>VSNB01000285.1 GCA_009774055.1 Clostridiales bacterium | reverse complement strand
CCCCCTGCGGCGGAAGAGGAGGAAGAGCCCCCCTTCCACATTGAGGCCAAGGCCGCCCTTCTCATCGACCCGGACACCGAGGAAATCCTCTATGCGCAGGACATCCACGAGCAGCTCTATCCTGCCAGCGTGACAAAGGTCCTCACCTGTCTTCTGGTACTGGAGGCCATCGACCAGGGCAAGCTGACTATGGACACCATTCTCACCGCCTCCGAAACCGCCATCTCCGCCGTCCCCCCCGACGGCAGCAACGTGGACATCAAGCCGGGCGAGGAGCTGACGGTGGAGGAGCTGCTCTACTGCATCATGCTCTCCTCCGCCAACGAGGGCTGCAACATGCTGGCGGAGGCCATCGACGGGTCCATCGACGCCTTCGTGGCGCGGATGAACCAGAAGGCCCAGGATCTGGGCTGTGAGGGCTCCCATTTCTGCAACACCAACGGTCTGCCCGACGCCAACCATTACACCACCGCCTGGGACCTGTGGCTCATTGCCAAGGCCGCCCGGGCCTACCCCGACTTCATGTCCATCGTGGGCACCATCTACCACGAGGTCCCCGCCACCAACCTCTCCGAGGCCCGGCAGCTGTTCACCACCAACTACCTGATCTCCAGCTACAAGACCAACTACTACCTCTATAAGGGGGCCGAGGGCATCAAGACCGGCTACACCAAGGACGCCGGCTACTGCCTGGTGGCCTCCGCCACCCGGGGCGACCGGAGCCTTTTGAGCGTGGTGCTGGGCGCGGAGCGGATCACGGAGGAGGACGGCACCATCATCACCAAGAGCTTCACCCAGACGAAGCGCCTCTTTGACCTGGGCTTCGACGGCTTTGAGCGGAAGATCCTTCTGGGCGGAGACGAGCTGGTGGGCGAGGTCAACGTGGAGCTCTCCCAGCAGCAGAACACGGTAAAAGTCCACCCCGCCCAGGAGATCGAGCGGCTCCTGCCCGTGGACATGGACCCCATCGCCGACATTGACCGGAACATTACCTACACCGTCAAAACCGTAGAGGCCCCCGTAACCAAGGGCCAGAGCATGGGCCGGATCGTCCTGCAGTCCGGGGACACCGTCTACGCCGATGTGGAGCTTCTGGCGGACGAGGACGTGGCTGTCTCCCGCCTGCTGGTCTTCCGGCGGGACCTCCTGGAATTCCTGCACAAGCCCGTCCTCTGGTACTCCCTGGGCGGCGCGGCGGCCCTGGCGGTTTCCGCCCTCATTCTGCGCGCCGTTCTCAAGGCCCGCCGCAAGAACTACAACCGCCGGCAGGCCGCCCGGCGCGGCGGCGGCAGCAGCGGCTACCGGGGCCGGAGAAGATAGCTCCCACTTCCCTGCCCAAACCATTACTCAGCAGGAGGCGACGCCATGTCTTTTTCCGGCGACGTAAAAACCGAATTGTGCCGGGCGAGCCTGGACCGGCCCTGCTGCGCCCGGGCGGAGGCCTACGGCGCGCTGCTGTACGGCAACACCTTCACCTCCCGCGAGGTGCGGCTGATCACCGAGAGCGAGAGCTTCGCATCCCGCCTGCCCCTGCTGCTGGACCGGGCCTTCGGCCTGCAGTTTGACCGCCTGCCCGGAGACGGGGAGCGGAAATACGTATTCCACCTGGCCGACAAGGGGAAGATCCACCGGATCATTGACGCCTTCGGCTTCGATTCCCGGCAGAGCCCGGTGCTGCACATCAACTTCGGACTGCTGGAGGAGGAGTGCTGCCGGGCGGCGTTCCTCCGGGGCGCCTTCCTGGCGGGCGGAAGCGTGACGGAGCCGGCGAAGGGCTACCACCTGGAGCTGGCCACCAGCCACGCCCAGGCCAGTCGGGAGCTGCTGGCCCTGCTGACCGATATGGGCCGCCAGCCCAGGCATGCCCTACGCAACAGCAGCCAGGTAATCTACTTCAAAAACAGCGAGCAGATCGAGGAGCTGCTGACCCTCATGGGCGCGCCGGTGTCCGCCATGGAATTGATGAACGCCAAGGCGGAGAAGGAGCTGCGCAACGGCGTCAACCGCCGCGTCAACTGCGAGGCCGCCAACCTGGACAAGGCGGTGGATGCCGCCCAGGAACAGCTGGAGGCCATCCGGCGTCTGTACGAGCTGGACCGCGTAGAGGGCTTAAATGCCGCGCTGAAGGAAACCATCGTCCTGCGGGAAACCTATCCGGAGCTGACGCTCAGCCAGCTGGCGGAGGAGTTCGAGCCGCCCATCACCAAGAGCTGCCTCAACCACCGCATGCGAAAGCTGATGGAGCTGAGCAAATCCTAGCGAAAAAGCGAGGAACTGCATGAAAATAACTGCATTGGTCGAAAACAAATCCAGCTGCGAGCTGGCAGCGGTCCACGGGCTGTCTTTGTATATCGAAACGGACCGCCACAAGCTTCTCTTCGACCTGGGCCCGGACGACACTCTTTTGAAAAACGCCCAAAAGCGGGACATCGACCTGCGCCAGGCGGACACGGTCGTTCTCTCCCACGGCCACTCCGACCACGGCGGCGCCCTGGCGTCGTTTCTGAAAATCAACCACACCGCAAAAATCTATGTCCAGCGCCGCGCCTTTGAGAAGCATTATTCCAAATCTCTGGGATTGGTCAAGGTTCCTATTGGCCTGGACCGGAAGCTGATGACACACCCGCAGGTCGTGCTCCTGGACGGCGCACGCCGCCTCGACGAGGAGCTTCTGCTGTTCACGGTCAAGGACACGTCCAAATTCCACTCCACCGCCAACGACACGCTGTATGACGAACAGGGCCCGGACGCCTTCGCCCACGAGCAGGACCTGATGATTTTCGGGGAAAAGAACGCGCTGGTCATGGGCTGCGGGCACTGCGGCGTGGTAAATATTCTGGAGCGGGCGAAAGAATACCGCCCGCAGTTCTGTATAGGCGGGTATCACCTGCGCATTCCGGTGACAAAAAAGACCGTACCGGAAGAGATTCTCTCCGGCATTGCCGGAGAGCTGAAAAAATATGATATGACGTTTTATACCTGTCACTGTACCGGCGAGGATGCCTACCAGTACTTGGCGGCGCATGTATCGAACATGCGGTATCTGGCCTGCGGGGATGAGATCGTCATATAATTCCTCCTCCGCCGCTGCGCGGCGGCCCTGCTTATATCTGCGGCCCTGCGGGCCGCTCCGCTCTTTTCTTCTTTCTTCGTTGAAGATTTTTCGTACCGCCCCTGCGGGGCGGCGGGGCTCTTTTCTTATTTTAGATTCGCGCCTCGCCGGCGCGGGGGCCTTCTTTTCGCGCGAGCGAAAAGAAGCAAAAGGTCGCTCAAGGAACTACGTTCCTTGAGAATCCTCCTCCATTACGGGGGTTATTTGTTTTTGCGCTTCCACTGTAGTCTGTCCGGTCTGAAGTAAGGCGGCTCCCATGGATCGGGCGAAGCGTCTATTTGAGGATGTAAACGGCAGACCCTACCGTCTTACACGCTGAATCTCCCGGGGCACTTCCGTTAGAAGGTCCCCCTAGCAGACTCTACCCCTTTAACAGGCCGGCAGGCGGAGTCGGTCAATTGCCAAGCCACTAGATAAGATTCCCGTAGGATCAGAAATTCGGTGGCTTCGCCTATCCCAATTAGCACCGCACAGCCCTTTATCCCCCGTATAGGGCAAAGGCGCGCACGCGCCTGCCCGTCATGATTGTGCAATGACCCCATCGAGGGGTCATGCACAATCAGATGATACGCGGCCACTCGAT
>VSNB01000284.1 GCA_009774055.1 Clostridiales bacterium | reverse complement strand
CTTTGACCAACCAGGCTATTTCCAGTATCACCGGTAGAGATTGGATAATTAAAGTTTTTAATTAAGAAATAGTATTACAATTTCAAATTGGCGTTGACACCAGCGGGCCAAAGCCCGTGGGTACCGCGCCTGCACCGGATTCCACCCGTTTCCGATGCTCCCAGAAAGCGCGAAAGGAATCGTTAGGTGATGCCACATCTCCGGTGATGCTCCCGCGCTCGATCTCTTGCAGACGGGACATAGCCGCAGTGATGATCTCGGCGGCTTTCTCCGAGGAATCCTGCAACTGCTGGCCCAGCACCATCAGTTGACGCTTCTGCGCATCCTCCCGCAGCAGCTTGGCATATAGCTCCACATTGTGCCGGGATACAGCAACATCCCCCAAACCGGCAAAGAATCCATCCGGCAGGGTGTAGCCCCGCCGCTTGACAGCATCATGGAACGCCGTGCTGTCCGGTTCGTCCAGCTCCATAGCCGCCGAGAACATAGCCCCATAGGCAGGAGAGGAGAAGTCCCCCTCGCTCACCAGCTTGCCAACAGCTGGCTTGGTATCCGGACAAAGCAGCAGACATCCAACGATAGACGCTTCCGCGTTCTCCGGCAGTCGGTAGTTCTCAGTCAAACCGGACCACCTCCTCCCCGTTTTCGTCTATGCCCAGATGGCCGGTCCTTCTCGGCGGGGGTGGTTGCTGCTGGGCCGGTTTTTTCCACCGCTCCCAGCTCTCAGCGTTCCGGCAAGCCGCTTTCCAGTCTTTCATGGGGGTCTTGCCAATGAGCCAGCCTTTGGCCTCGTAGAAATCAATAAAGCCTTGCGGGTCTACACTGCTGTCACGGGAGCGGACATACTCCGCCACCTGCTCCACTGTTGGAGGAACAAAGCGAGGGCGGCGGTGCGGCTTGTCCGCACCACTCTCTCTATCCTCTACTAACCTATCCTTACCTATACTAACCTCGGTTTCCATTTGGTTGCCATTTGGTAAACCAGAGGTTGCCGTTTGGTTTCCACTTGCCAACTGCACCAGCAATTCGGAATAAATACTGGGATGATAGCGGTCCTTTCGGAGCTGATTGTTAACATTCCAATCCGTTATGTAGCTGACCAGATCGTCATTGAGGACACTGACAAATCCTTTCGATGCCAGAACACGCAAATCATCTTCCGTGGCACCAGTAGTCCGCATGACGGAAAAGGCTTCTACTACCCCATCATCGTCTGCCTGCATCCCCAGATCATAGTACAGCAGCCGGGAGGTGGACGGCATCCGCAGGAACCGAGCGGAACAAATTACTGATTTTGCAAACATTCTTCTTTCTGCCACGCCTATACCTCCGCCTGTTCGATTGCCGCCGCTGTGGCCTCGATCTCCCCCGCTCGGCGCAAGAGGCTCCGGACGCAGCGGTCACGCTCTGACTTGTCCCCCGGCAGAAAATATCCGTGAACATTATCCGACAGGATCGGGCATCCCTGCCGCCTCTCCGCCTCAATTTTCAGCCGCAGCCCCCGGTCTGAGCAGCCGGTCAGGGCCATGAGGTCCCGCCGAGGAATGGCGTTCTCTGCGCCAGGGTGGAGAAAATCCGCAATCCGGAACGATTGCTTTTCGGCGGCGGGTATGGTATGCTCTTGGGTGGAAGCGTGGCTAGTTTGGTAGACCGTCCCGTTTTCCACCGCCCTTGCCAGAGTTGTCGCTCTGGCGGGGGCTTTTGGTTTTTTCACGCCGTCACCGTCCTTACATTCTGGCGGCTTTCTGCGTCAAGCTGTTCCGCAAGGGCTTCCACGTTGACAAGGAAGCGGTTCCCGGAATAAATCCCCGGACATTTCCCCTGCGCGACCAGCAACCGCAGGTAATGCTCTGTCATAAGTCCCATTGCGGCGGCTTGCCTGATTGTTCTGAATGTAGTCATTTGGGGTCCTCCTTCGTTATCACGATATTTCAAGAAAAACATTGACACTGTACGTTCTTCTTGCTATAATAAATTATATAGCAACCAAAAGGTACTGTCAATAATATCGGACGCCTCGAACTATATATGCAATAGATTAGAACATTTTGGGAGGAGTGACCGACAATGGCAAGAAAAGATGCCAAAACATGGGAAACGGAAAAAGCTCCATTTCCATCTAGGCTTAGTGAGATTATGAAAGAACAACATGTGAGCCAAGAAAAATTGGCGAATGCAATTGGTGTGAAGCGCCAAACGGTCAGCTTATATAAGACAGGGCAATCGAGTCCAAATGCGGAACAACTATGCAAAATTTCAAAGTTCTTTTGTGTATCAGTTGATTGGTTATTAGGAATATCGGACGTAAAAGGTACTAATCCTGATATCAAAGCAATACATGAAATTATTGGGCTTAATGAAGCCGCACTTAAATCGTTAATTGATTTAATGCAGCAGAATCCCTATGCAAACTATGTATCCCCTATAACAAATGTAATAAACCAATTTTTAAGCATAGAAATAGGCAGAAATGTTCTCTTCAAAATATCCCGTCTAGGGATAGTTAGGAATGAATCAAGAACAAAAGCAGAAACAAAAATTGAGAATCTTAAAAGATTTATTAATTCAGAAAGGATGGCAAAAGATGATGTATTCTTTTATGTAGCAGATTTAAGAAAAGAACTTTTTGCGATGGAAAAGAACGAAAGCTATGAACGATTTTGTTTGATTGATGCTTTCATTAAACTTTTGGATAAATTATATCCTGTAATAAGTTGGGAAGATTATATGAAAATATGCGATTCACTGGACGGAATGGATGATAATGAACAATAAAAACCGCCCCCGGCGCTGACACACCAGGGGCGGCAAATGCAGCATAGACCCCACTCGAAAGAATCTACCCGCGCCCTCATTGTACCATGACCGGCGCGGCATGACAAGGAGGAACTTGTATGGCTAACATCCAAGAACGCCGGGACAAGTCCGGCAAACTGATAAGCTATTCTGTCCGCGTCCACCGTGGCCGTGGCCCGGACGGCAAGCAACTCAAACCGTGGACGGCCACCTTTGAGGTTTCCCCCACCTGGACGGAGAAGAGCGCACGAAAAAAGGCCGAGGCTTTCGCCGCGACCTTTGAGAAGGAATGCAGGGAGGGGATCACCACCGACAGCCGCCAGAAGTTTGGCCCTTACTGCGAATATGTGATTAAGCTGAAAGAGGAACGGGGAGCAAAGCACTCCACGATCTCCAGCTACAAGGACCTTGCTGCCCGGATCACCCCGGCCATTGGTCATATCCGGCTGAAGGACCTGCGGCCCGATCACCTGAATGATCTTTACACGGAGCTTGCTCAGGACGGACAGAACAAGAAGACCGGCGGAAAGCTGTCGGCAAAATCCATCCTGGAGCACCACCGTTTGATCTCCGCTGTGTTGGAGCAGGCCGCAAAAGAGGGTCTGGTCCCGTTCAACGTTGCCAGCCGCGCCACGCTGCCAAAGGCGGAACGGAAAGAAGTGAACTACTTCCAGCCGGAACAGGTTGCCGCGATCCGGGAAGCCCTGGAGCTGGAACCGCTCAAATGGAAAACCCTGGTACATATGCTGCTGATTACCGGCGCACGGCGCGGGGAGATTTTGGGCTTGAAGTGGCCGGAGGTCGATTTTGACCGGAAACAGATTCACATATGCAACAATATCCTGTATCGCTCAGACCGTGGAATCTATGAGGACACGCCTAAGAGCCTGTTTAAAATCTTCTAATGAGGATGGCGATGAGAGCAAAAGTAAGCATCTGGGCAGAAATAAAGA
>VSNB01000283.1 GCA_009774055.1 Clostridiales bacterium | reverse complement strand
TTTCTTCCCTGCTTTTCTTTGCTTAATTCTTATTTTTCACTTTTTTAGCTGCTGAAAAGTTTTTCAGCAGGCCCTAAGTACAATTTCCGCTACGCGGACGACTGGATTATTCTAACTGCCAGACAGCGCGAAGCGGAACGGTTGAAGAAACATCTCACGAAATATTTCAAGCACAGATTGAAGCTGGAATTGTCGGATGAGAAAACGAAGATTACAGATATGCGAACGGACGGTGCGGAGTTTCTGGGGTTTGTGATACGGGCCGCAAAGCCGAGGGGCGCCTCAAAAGATTCTGAAAACCTGGTTGGCAAGCCGTACCCGAACATGAAAAGGCTCTCTGCCAAAATTACAAAAGTGTGCAGCGAGATACACGCTATGAAGCGTATGGACAACACCAGCGACCGAGTAGCTCAGATACAGCGTATCAATGCGATGATTATGGGAATTGCGGAATACATCAAAATTTCCATCTGCTCCAAAGCATTCAGCGTACTGGACCATCGTATATACGTCAGCTGTCACTACACCTGGAAACGAATGTATCCTGACACAGCTTCCCATATGAAAATACCACTGGGCAAATTGAGCAATCTTCCTCACCGACATGATGGCTACACAGCAAAAACTCATGCAATCGAATGTCAAAATATGTGGGTTGGAATCACAATGGCGTTCATTACCCACTCCCAGCATGAGAAATTGCCGATGAACCAGAAAATGACTCCCTATACAGCGGAAGGACGGGCTATATATATCCGGCAGCGCAAGAGTCAAAAGCCCTTGCCGAAGGACCGCCCTTCTGTAAATACCTGGGAAGATTTGAGGATGTCGGCTTATAAAAATTCTATCTACAATTTCGAATATTTCATGAATCGTGAGTATGCCTTTAACCGTGATAAGTGGAAATGCCGCTGCTGCGGCGCTGCGTTGACAACTCGGAAGGGGCGGCACTGCCACCATGTGAACCGGCGGCTGCCTCTGGATAAAATCAACAGAGTGCCAAACCTCGCGTGGGTCTGTCAGGACTGCCACCAGAGAATACACAGCTTTTATGCCCCTGTGAATATTGACGAGAAAACCAGGAGGAAAATCTTAAAGTTCCGAGAGAAACTTGACCAAATGAAATCTACAAGCGAATAACACCCGTGAGGGTGTTGTGCGTCGAAATCCGAAGGAGGAAAGTAGGCGAATCGGTGGTTCGCTGGGTGCGGTGAAAATCGCACGCCCGGCGATAGGTGGGGGAAAACTTAGAGATTACTTCAAAGAGTTACCTATCACAACAAAGTGCCTACCTTGCGCACGCCCATGGCGGCGCAGGGGTGGTACACATATAGTTGGGAGACAATTCCGGGCAATTCGGACACAATTCTGTACTTGGGCGGCAAGGAAAAAACGACGCTCAAAGAAATATCGGAGATTTTAGGCAAGGAAACGATAGACAGCTTCAACACTTCCGAAACAAGGGGGCGGGAGCTTTCGCATGGGCTGAACTATCAGAAATTGGGAAAGCAGCTTATGACGGAAGATGAAATCGCAGTCATGGACGAAGCCTCACTTCTTGCCGCCTTTCAGGGCCTTCATCCGCTTCTCATGGTCCAGAATCCGCTTGCGGATGCGCAGACTCTTGGGGGTGACCTCCAGCAGCTCGTCGTCCGCCAGGAACTCCAGGCACTGCTCCAGGCTCAGGATCCGATGGGGCACCAGGCGCAGGGCCTCGTCGCTGCCGCTGGCCCGCATATTGGTCAGCTGCTTCTTCTTGCAGACGTTGACGGTGATGTCCTCCTGCTTGGGGCTGACGCCAACCACCATGCCGGCGTAGACAGGAACGCCTGCGCCGATAAACAGCGCGCCCCGCTCCTGGGCGTTGAAGAGGCCGTAGGTAATGGACTCGCCGGTTTCGAAGGCGATGAGGCTGCCGGTGTTCCGGCGGCTCAGGTCGCCCTTGTAGGGGGCGTAGCTGTCAAAGACGGAGGCCATGATGCCCTCGCCCCGGGTATCGGTCAAAAACTCGTTGCGGTAGCCGAAGAGGCCCCGGGCGGGAACCAGAAACTCCAGCTTCATCCGGTCACCCACGGGGGTCATCTCCACCAGGTCGCCCTTCCGGGAGCCCATCTTCTCGATGACCGCGCCCACGCTGTCGGAGGGCACGTCGGCCACCAGCCGCTCGATGGGCTCGCAGCGGACGCCGTCGATCTCCTGGTAGAGCACCCGGGGCGGAGACACCTGGAACTCGTAGCCCTCCCGGCGCATGGTTTCAATCAGGATGGACAGGTGCATTTCGCCCCGGCCGGCTACGTTGAAGGCGTCCATAGCTCCGTCGATCTCCGTGACCCGGAGAGACACGTCCTTCAGCGTCTCCCGGAACAGCCGGTCCCGGATCTGGCGGGAGGTGACGAACTTGCCCTCCCGGCCGCAGAAGGGGGAGTCGTTGATGGAGAATGTCATCTCCATGGTGGGGGCGGAAATCTGTACAAAGGGCAGGGGCTCGGGACTGGCGGCGGCGCAAATGGTATCCCCGATGGTGATGTCCCCGATGCCGCTCATGGCAATAATGCTGCCGGCGGAGGACTCGGCGACGGCCTTCTTGCTCAGGCCGTCAAATTCGTAAATGCTGACGGCCTTGGCCTTCTTGGGGGCGGCGCCAGCGTCGTGGTAGTTGCACACCGCGATTTCCTGGTTCTGCTTGATGGTTCCCCGCTCAATGCGGCCCACGGCGATGCGCCCCACGAACTCGTTGTAGTCGATGGAACTGACCAGCATCTGGAAGGGCGCCTCCACATCGGCCTCGGGGGCGGGGATGTAGTTGAGGATGGTTTCGAAGAGGGGCTTCAGGTCCGTGCCCAGATCCTCGGGGTGGTAGGAGCAGATGCCCCGTCGGGCGGAGCAGAAGAGCATGGGGCTGTCCAGCTGCTCATCGGTGGCGTCCAGATCGATGAGCAGGTCGCCGCACTCGTTGATGACCTCATAGATCCGCTGGTCGGGCCGGTCGATCTTGTTGACCACCACGATCACACGGTGGCCCAGCTCCAGGGCCTTGGAGAGGACGAACCTGGTCTGGGGCATGGGGCCCTCGGCGGCGTCCACCAGCAGGATGACGCCGTTGACCATTTTCAGGATGCGCTCCACCTCGCCGCCGAAATCGGCGTGGCCGGGGGTGTCGACAATGTTGATCTTGGTGTCGCCGTATTGGATGGCGGTATTTTTGGCCAGGATGGTGATGCCCCGCTCCCGCTCCAGATCGCCGGAGTCCATTACGCGGTCCACGACCTCCTGGTTTTCCCGGTAGACGCCGCCCTGCTTGAGCATCTCGTCCACCAGGGTGGTCTTGCCGTGGTCCACGTGGGCGATAATGGCGACGTTTCTTAATTTCTCGTTTCTCAAGGTAAAAACCCCTTTCCTTGGGTCAATATAGGATGAATTTTCAGCCTGCTTATTGTATACCAACTATTTCCCTATTTCAACCCGCAATTCGAACAACAATTCAACTTTTTTAAGAGGAACTCCGGTGGCAAATGATGAAAATGGGCTCTCAAAAGGGTAATAACGTCCAAAATTCATAATCTGTGTTGATTTTCCAATATCATATCTAACTTATCAACCCAAAATTTCCAGCGTATCTGTCCTCTGACACGCAAAATGTTAAAGCAAAGCTTATTGCCTCGCCACTAAAATCCTAATATTACTTCTGAAAAACAATCTAGAAAAAAGATGCAGAAAGTGGTAAAATAGACAGCATGGAACACGTAGATTTAC
>VSNB01000282.1 GCA_009774055.1 Clostridiales bacterium | reverse complement strand
GTTCCGGCCCAGGATGCACACCGCCTGCTCCCGGGTCAGACCCAGCTTGGGGGAGGCGGTGGTGGGGGAGGTGCCCTTGATGTATCTGGCGGTGTAGGCGATGCCCACGTCGTCGTAGAACCAGTCCTTCTCGTCCACGTCCTCGAAGGGGGTTTCCCCTGTCTCATGGTAGCCGTAGGCCCGGTTGGTGATGGCCATGAAGTCCGCCCGGGTCAGGGCCCGGTCGGGATATCCGGCCTGGTCGGAGCGGATGAAGCCCCACTCCACCAGCTGGCTGAGGTAGGGGTCCGCCCAGTGGGCCGAGGCCTCGCCCTCCAGCCCGGGAACGCCGGGGAAAAGCCCCAGAACCAGGACCAGCGCCAGGAAAAGGGACACCGCCCGCTTTTTCCAGGCGCGGCAGAAGGAAAAGGGTGACTGCTGCATAGAATACTCTCCTTTCAAACACTTCAGCAAAGCCGGAGCGGCGCTCACGTCTTGGCTCTGGGCTTGCTCACTTGAATCTCGAACACCGCCTTGCGGATAGCCATTTCCTCGTCCAGGCACAAATCCACAAACCGGGCCGCGTACAGCCGGTCCGGCGCCTCGGCGTCCAGCTCCCGGAGCACCTTGGCGCGCAGCAGCAGCGGCGAGTCGGTGACGGGCAGAACCACCTGCACCACCTCCCCGGGCCGCAGGGCCTGGAGCGTGTGGAAGGCCACGCCGCCGCAGCTGAGGTCGTGGCCCTTGACGGGCCTCTGTCCCTTCCAGTAGCCGGTGATGGGGTACATGACGCTTTCAAAGTCCGTCTGGATGCGCAGGTTCTCCCGGGCGTCCTCGCCCAGGGTGGCGATGGGCTTGACCACCAGCCGCTCCCCCCGCTGCATCGTCACCGTACCCCGCAGGCTGGTGGCGCAGTTGTCCAGGCCGATACACTGGATCTCCCCAATCTGCAGAAAGTCCAGATCCGTCTCCTCCGTCAGGCGCAGCTGCACGATCTCCGTGATCCGCGGGGACTCCAGCACCGCCTGGGCCAGGGCCACGCCGCCCTTGTCCAGAATCAAATACAGACGCTCCATCAATCCGCTCCTTTCTCCAATCCGGCCTGCTGCTCCAATGCCTGCCGCTGGCGGCGGGCCTTGTCAGGGTCGGCGGGGTCAAAATTCAAAAAGTATACGTAGATCTCCACGATGGCCCGGTACAGGGAATCCGGGATCTCCTGCCCCAGGGACAGCTGGGAGAGCATGGTGGCCAGGGAGTTGTCCTCGTAGACGGGCACGCCGCTCTCCGCGGCCACCTCCACGATCTTCTCCGCCATATAGCCCATGCCGGAAGCCACCACCACCGGCGCGCCGGAGCCGCCGTCGTAGCTGAGGGCCACGGCCCTTCCCGCAGAGCGGGGCCTTTCACGCGCTGACATTGATACTGTTCTCTCCTTCAAAGATTTTTGGGAACACGGCGGACACGTCCAGAGGCCGCTCCATGGCCTGGACCTGGACGCCCACGGGTTTGAGGCCGTTCTCCGACAGGATGCGCCCCATCTCCCCCTGGACCGTGCCGGCAAAGTCCGCCACCGCCGGAGGGCCGAAGATCTGCAGGTCCACGTTCTCCCGCTGGCAGGTGAGGACGATGTCGAAAAAGCCCAGGTCCTGGATATCCATCTTGAAGAGGAACCGGACCACGTTGTCCCGGTCCCCCCGGCCGTTTTTCAGGTTGTTCTCCGCGTCCGGGTCCACCCACAGCTCGCTGAACATCATCTTCCCCTGCCACTCCAGGGGCAGGACCAGATGGGTCAGGGGCATGTAGACGCTCTCGTTGATAAGGAAGGCGGAGACGATGTTGCGGAAGGCATCCTGGACCTCCGCCCCGGAGCCGCCCCGGAGGGCCCGCTGGGCCGTCTGGGCCAGCTGGTCGGCGAACCGGTCGCTCCCGGAAGCCTGACCGAAGCGGCTGCGCTCCAAAAGCCGCAGCAGGTCCACCTCGCTCACGCCCCCCAGCTTCTCCCGCAGCATGGCGCTGCCGCCCAGCTGGCGGAACGCCTGCATCACGCCCTCCTTGGACCCGCTCTCGTACCGGGCCACGTCCAGGGCCAGCAGGGAGATCAGCGCCCGGCTAAGCCCCATGTCGTTGGTCCGGGAGGTGTACCCCGCCAGGAAGGGCATGATGGAGCCCTGGAGGAGCTTCAGCGCGCCGGAGCGGTCCCCGGCGCCCATCTTCCCCTCCAGCTCGGACACCATGGCCAGAAGCTGGTTGCCGTAGCTGGCCGGGATGGCCCGGGTCAGCCGGGTGAGGGTGCGCAGCAGGTTCCCCTGGACGTGCTGGGAGGAGGAATAGTCGCTGTAGCGCTTGAGGAACTGGAGGATGTTGCCCCGCAGCACCTCAGAGCCGCTGTTGCCGAAGGCCTCCCGCAGGATGTTGAAGAGCGGGCCGGAAAACCGGCGGCTCAGGTCCATCTGGGAGCGGAAGAAGGCGGAAAACGCCTTCTCGTCCATCTTCAGCATTTCCAGCAGCGCGCTCATTTCCACCGCGATGCCCTCCTCCATGCCGGAGGAGACGCGGGTGCCCTGATAGGAGCGCAGCAGCTCCGCCATGGTCCGGGCCAGGCCGGGGGTTTCGCTCATGCGCTGGAGGAAGGTAATGAAGTTAGAATCGTAGCGGGCAGCCTGGCTGCCGGTTTCGCCGGCGTCCTGCCGCTCCGCGCGGTTGTCCGGGCGGCTGACCCGGTTCAGGTCCGTCGCGTTCTGGACCCGGGGGTCGTTGGGGATGGAGGGCATATTGCGGTTGATGAGATTCGCGTCATTCCCCGGAACCGCGTTGGTCACGCCCAATAGGTCTGGCATTGGCGACACTCCATTTCAATAACAGCTTCTCTTCCCCCATTCCAGATGTGGGAAGAATTAAAAAATTAGCGGATGTCTTATGTTTTATCTTCATCCTGCCGATAATTACAGTGATGAAATCAGCGCGGGGGAATTTTGCCCTTTTGGCCCCCCGCGGGGAACAGAAAAATTACGGAAAAGGTGGCGTTTTTTATGGGCAGTGGCAGCGACAGCATTCTGGATATGTACTTATACGAGACGAATACGCTTCTCGAGCAGCTCGACGGCATTCTGCTGGCGGCCGAGCAGGCGGATACGTTCTCCCAGGACAGCGTCAACGAGATCTTCCGCATCATGCATACGATCAAGGGTTCCTCCGCCATGATGGAGTTCCCCTCCCTCATGACCGTGGCTCACCGGATCGAGGATCTTTTCTTTATCATCCGGGAGAAAACCATGGAGGCGGTTCCCGAGGCCCTGCGCCCGGAACTGTTCGACATGCTGTTCCAGGCGGTAGACTTCTTCCGGGGCGAGATCGAGAAAATCGAAAACGGCGAACCCCTCTCTGAGTCTATCGACAGTATCGTAGATAAAATTAATAGCCTGGTCAACAAAATTCAAGGCGGAGGCGGAGACGAGGCCAAGGACGCGCCCGCCGCTGGTCCGGCCGCCCCGGAGGTGCCCGTCGCCGCAGACCAGGCGTACCCCTTCGGCATCCACGTATTTTTCGACGAGGGCAGCGGCATGGAGAACCTGCGGGCCTTCATGCTGGTGACGGCGGTGAAGGATTACAGCAGCGACTTCATCACCGTGCCGGAGAACGTGGAGACGGACCCCTCCACCGCCGAGACCATTGCCGAAAGCGGCTTTTTCCTCTGGTTCCGGGACGCCGGAGAGCGCGACGCCGCCATCCCCGGCGTACAGGGCGCGGGCAGCGGGTCCTCCTATGAGCCGGTGGACGCCAAGGCGGCCGCTCCCGCCCC
>VSNB01000281.1 GCA_009774055.1 Clostridiales bacterium | reverse complement strand
GGGCGGCGAGGATGGCGGTGCCCGCCGCCTTCTTCTCGGTATAGGTCACACCCTCCACCACCATAGGGGAAAAGCCGTCCTTGTTGGGGTGGGTATTCGCGTCCCGGATGGCAATATGCTCCTGTGCGCTCTTGATCTCCGCCTTGGCGATGGCGATCCGCCGGGGGAAATGCTTGATGATGCTGTCCTCCAGGGAATACTTCTGGCTCAAATGGTTGGCTTTCAGCAGTTTCAGCCGCTGAACGTCAATGTCTAAATCCATCTTCTCCTTGATTCGTTTGTCACCGGCGCAAAGTGCCTTGATCTCGGCGTAGGACAGGGCGGTTTCGTCAATGTCCTCAATGGAGCGGGCCGGGGATTTGCTGGTCATGATCTGGCCGATGAATTTCTGCTTGCTCTCCACCAACTGATAGAGGTAGCTGTCAAAAGTGTCCTCGGTGACGTAGGTGTAAATATCCACCTCGTCGTTTTCGTTCTTCTGGCGGATGATGCGCCCCTCCCGCTGTTGGAGGTCGCTGGGCCTCCACGGGCAATCCAAATGGTGAAGCGCGACCAACTTCTGCTGGACGTTGGTGCCCGCCCCCATCTTCTGCGTGGAGCCGATCAGCACCCGTATCTGGCCGGAACGCACCTTGCCGAACAGTTCTTTTTTCTTGGCCTCTGTGTTAGCGGAATGGACGTAGGCTATTTCTTCAGCCGGTATGCCCTTGGCGATCAACTTGTCGCACAGGTCATCGTACAAGTTTTGAAACGCCGCCATCTCAAAAGCGCCCGGTTCAGTTTCCGCCATTTCAATGGGCCGCTCCTTTCCGGGGGTGGACAGGTCGCAGAAGATCATTTGCGCGGAACGCTGATCCGCTGTGCGCTGCCATATCTCAAAGACATTTTCAGCGCAGGCGTTGACTTTGCTGGTTTCGCTGTCAGGGAGCAGGGGGTTAGAGAGGCGCTGGTCAAGGGCCAGCTTGCGCCCATCGTTGGTGATAAGCAGCATATTGTCCTGGTCGCTGCTTACCCCTCCGCTGCGTACCTTTTCAGCCCGTTCCGCCAGCGCCGCCACCATCTGCCTTTGCAATTCAGAGGGTTTCAGGGAGATCGTGTGATAGATGGCCTTGGGGACGGGAAGGTTCAGCATATCCGCCGTCTGGATGTCCGCCACTTCCTTGAACATAGCCATCAGCTCCGGGAGGTTGTGGAACCGGGCGAACCGGGTCTTGGCCCGGTAGCCGGTGCCCTCCGGGGCCAGTTCTATGGCGGTGACGGTTTCCCCGAACGTGGACGCCCATGCGTCAAAGTGCAAAAGACCTTGACGGCGGAGCGTTTCATACTGCAAATACTTCTGCATGGTGAACATCTCCACCATCGTGTTGCTGATAGGAGTACCTGTGGCGAAAATAACGCCCCGGCCCTCGGTCAGCTCGTCCAGATAGCGGCACTTCATATAGAGGTCGCTGGACTTCTGCGCCTCCGTCTGGCTGATGCCGCCCACGTTCCGCATTTTGGAAAATGCGGCGAGGTTTTTATAATAATGGGCCTCGTCAATGAAAATGCGGTCAACGCCCAATTCCTCAAACGTGACCACATCATCTTTCCGGCTTTGGTCGTTCAGTCTTGCCAGCTTTTCCCGAATGTCTTTCCGGGTTTTCGCCAACTGCTTAACGGAGAAATTCTCCCCTTTCTGCGCTTTCAATTCAGCGATACCCAGGGCGATCTCGTCCAACTGCTGTTCCAGCGTAAACCGCTGGCGCTCTATGCTCATGGGTATCTTCTCAAACTGGCTGTGCCCGATGATGATGGCGTCATAGTCCCCGGTGGCAATTCGGCCACAAAACCGCTTTCGATTTTTGGTTTCAAAGTCCTTTTTAGTCGCCACAAGGATGTTCGCAGAGGGATAGAGCTGCAAATACTCCGCCGCCCACTGCTCCGTCAGGTGGTTGGGCACCACGAACAGGCTCTTTTGACACAGGCCCAGCCGCTTGCTCTCCTGCGCCGCCGCTGCCATTTCCCACGTTTTCCCGGCCCCCACCACATGGCCCAACAGGGTATTGCCGCCGTAGAGGATGCGGGCGATGGCGTCCCGCTGGTGCTTGCGTAGTGTGATCTCCGGGTTCATGCCCACAAAACTGATGTGGCTCCCATCGTACTCGCGGGGCCGCAAGCTATTGAATTGCACATTATAGAGCGTTGTCAGCCGCTCTCTCCGTGCCGGGTCTTTCCATATCCAGTCCTGAAATGCCTGCTTGATAAGCTCCTGCTTGCCTTGGGCGATGGCGGTTTCTTTCTTGTTCAGCACAGCGACTCTCTTTCCGTCCCTGTCCTGAACATAGTCAAAAATCCGCACATCCCGCAGGTTCAGGGTGTCCTCAATGATCTTGTAGGCGTTGATGCGGGTGGTGCCGTAGGTGCTGTTGGCCTTGACGTTCACCCGGTCAACACTTTTCCCCTCCACGTTCCAGGCCCCCGTGTATTGGGAGAAATGGATGTGAATTTTTTCCTGACAATTAGCGGACGTGTCCAGCAGTTCAAAAACAAACTGCTCCACCACGTCCGGGGGGAGCCAGGTGGAACCGAGCCGTACGGAAATCTCACTGGCGTTTAGATCTGTCGGCTGTACCTGTTCCAGCGCCTCCACATTGACCTGAAACGCCGGGTCGGTTTCCGCCGCCCGTTTTGCGTCGGCCAGCTTCTCCCGCACGTTGCCGGAGAGGTATTCGTCGGCGGTCTGCCAGCCCTTGTACCAATCCGTGCCGCCGTCCTCAATATCAAAGGGGCCGGTGTTAGGGTCTTTGAAAATGACGCCCTTCAAGTCCTCCACGACCTGGGGTATCTTGTCCCCGCCGCCCATCAGGGAAGCCATAAAGCCTAAATCCACACACGCCCTTTCAGCCAGTGACACAGCCAGGGCCTCGGATGCGGTGTCCACGCTGGTGACAACGGTTTTCTGCTTGATGGTGCGCTTGGTGAACATATCCGCCTTGCGGACAAAGTTGCGCTCGTCGTCCAGCACTTCCAGGGAGGCCAGCAGAAAATAGGCGCTGTCCATCCTGAAGGCGATACTGTTGCCACGGGAGTTGATGCGCCCGTATTTCTCCACATAGGCGTCATAGAGGGTATTCAGCTTCTTTTGCTGGGCCTGGATGTCCTCGGCGGGCCAGTCCTCGGTCTGATACTCAATGAGCGTCCTCACACAGTCCCGGATTTCAATAAGTCCCTTGATGCGGTTCGCCGCTGTGACGGACACCTCCACCGGGTTCATCCGGCTGTTCTCCCGGTAGTAGATTTCGCCGTCCACTACGGTATAGCTGAAATTCCGCACATTCGGGTCGGCGGGGATGGCTTTGTCCTCGCCCTCCGCTTCCGGGTCGTCCATCACATACTCGGTGATGGTGCCCTGGATATTCTGGATGGCGGCGGTGAGCTGCTCCCCCAGGTCTTGCCCCTTGCGGGGCAGGCAGGCGGTTTCCGGCCCGTGGGGGCCGCTGACCTCCCGCATTTCGCCCATCACCATTTCCGGGTGGTTGATGAAATACTGATTCATTTTCAGCCCGTTTTCATCGGTGTTCAGGTGTACCCAATCCGGTTCCCCGCTGGCAAGGGCCTCCCGCTTCTGCAAAAACAGGATGTCGCTGGTCACTTCCGTACCGGCAGCGGCCTTGAACGTGTTGTTGGGCAAACGGATGGCCCCCAGCAGATCGGCCCGCTGTGCGATATACTTTCGGACGTTGGGGTGTCAACGCCAATTTGAAATTGTAAGAAAACGCCGAAGAAATTTTGTAGTTTTTCGGCGGCAAGGGGGGGCAA
>VSNB01000280.1 GCA_009774055.1 Clostridiales bacterium | reverse complement strand
GCAACGATTCTGCGACGGCCACATCGAGTGGCCGCGCAGAATTGATCGTGCATGACCGCTCGATGCGGTCATTGCACGATCCAGCACCCTCAAGGGACGTTCCGTCCCTTGAGAATCCTTCGCATTACGGGGGTGATTGTTTTTTGCGCTTCCACTGTGGGCCGTCCGGTCTGAAGCGGGCGGCTCCCGTGGATCGGGCGAAGCGTCTATTTGAGGATGTAAACGGCAGACCCTACCGTCTTACACGCTGAATCTCCCGGGGCACTTCCGTTAGAACGTCCCCCTAGCAGACTCTATCCCTTTAACAGGCCGGCAGGCGGAGTCGGTCAATTGCCAAGCCGCTAGATAAGATACCCGTAGGATCGGACATTCGGTGGCTTCGCCTAACAACCAAACCCGCCGCACAGTCCTTTGGCCCCCCGTATAAGGGATTCTTAAACCGTAGGTTTAAGCGCGTTTTTGCCTACTTTTGGCGCGGGCCAAAAGTAGGCGCGGAGTCCGGGGCCGCGCAGATTGTGCAATGACCCCATCGAGGGGTCATGCACAATCAAATTTTGCACGGCCACTCGATGTGGCCGTTGCAAAATCTATAGCCCCCGGGCCGATTCGAGAAGAATCCACCGTTCGCCGCCGGAGGCGGCGAAGATTACCCCCCTGCATGATTTCTCCATCTTTTGGGATAATCCTCTATTCCTATTTGGAAAGAGGCGTGGTATACTAGCGCTATCAACCAGAAAAAAATATTTTAATCGCTGAAGGAGAAGAACGAAATGTCTATTTTAGTCTGCGGCGGCGCCGGGTATATCGGCAGCCATACCTGCGTGGAGCTCATCCAGGCCGGCTACGACATCGTGGTAGCCGACAACCTCTGCAACGCCAGCGAGGAGGCCCTGCGGCGGGTGGAGAAAATCACCGGAAAAACCATCCCCTTCGTTAAGACCGAGCTGTGCAATGAAAACGAGGTGGAGGACCTGTTCGCCAAGCATCCCGGCATCGACGCGGTGATCCACTTCGCCGGTCTGAAGGCGGTGGGCGAGAGCGTCGCCAAGCCCCTGGAGTACTACGCCAACAACCTGATCAGCACCCTTTACCTCCTCCAGGCCATGCGGCGGCATGGGGTGAAGAACTTCGTGTTCTCCTCCTCCGCTACGGTCTACGGCGACCCCGCGACCGTGCCCATCCGGGAGGACTTCCCCACCGGCGGCACCACCAACCCCTACGGCACCTCCAAGCTCTTCCAGGAGAAGATGCTCATGGACATCTGCCAGGCAGACAAGGAGCTGAACGTGGCCCTGCTGCGGTACTTCAACCCCATCGGAGCCCACGAGAGCGGCCTCATCGGCGAGGACCCCAACGGCATCCCCAACAACCTGGTGCCCTATATCGCCAAGGTGGCGGTGGGCCAGCTGGAGAAGGTCCACGTCTACGGCAACGACTACAATACCCCCGACGGCACCGGCGTGCGGGACTATATCCATGTGGTGGACCTGGCCAGAGGCCATGTGGCGGCGCTGAAGAAGCTGGACACCAAGTGCGGCCTCTTCGTCTGCAACCTGGGCACCGGCAACGGCTACAGCGTGCTGGACGTGCTCCACGCCTATGAGAAGGCTTGCGGCAGGGAGCTGCCCTACGTCATCGATCCCCGCCGGCCCGGCGACATCGCCTCCTGCTACGCCGACCCCGCCAAGGCCCGGGATGAGCTGGGCTGGGAGGCCAAGTACGGCATCGAGGACATGTGCGCCTCCTCCTGGAAGTGGCAGTCCGGCAACCCCAACGGGTACAAGGGGTAAGCGGACAGACAGGCAGGAGGGGCCGGCTGTGGAAAATGTAGAACTCAGGGCTTATGACGGCAAGTGCGAGGCGGAGACGCTCTCCGACATCGCCGCGTTCTGGACCACCCATTACCTGACCGTGACGCCGGAGCAGGCGGCGGAGGACCTGCATGCCTGGACGGCGGAGGGCCACGAGCTGTACGTGATCCTTGCCGGAGGCGAGCGCGCGGGGTTTCTCCACCTGGGCAGCCGGGGCGGCGAATGCGACTGGCTGGAGGATCTATTCGTCCGGGAGGAGCTGCGGGGCCGGGGCATCGGAAGCCGGGCCATTGAGCTGGCCTGGGACATGCTGCGGGAGAAGGGGCTGGAGACAATGTATCTGGAGGTGGTTCCCGCTAACGCGGCGGCGATCCGGTTGTACTACAAGCTGGGATTCACCAACCTGAATACCCTGACGCTGAACCGCTCGGTGAAGGAAAAGCGCCAGCTGGGCACGGAAACCATTGGGGGCCTGACCTTCCGAACGTACCGGCCGAACCACGGCTGAAGCCGCCGTCCGCCGGGGGACATCTGAACAATTGGAAACGCTTCGCCCCTTTTTCTGATAAGAAAAAGGGGCGAAGCTTGCTGCGCCTATTCCACGGTGAAAACGTCCTCAATCGTGACCCCGAAAGCCTTTGCAATATTCCATGCCAACACCAGCGAAGGATTATAGCGTCCTTTTTCCAGGTTTCCAATCGTCTCCCGGCGGACGCCCGTTATCCTGGCCAGATCCTCCTGCTTCATGCCGTGCTTTGCCCGATATTCCTTGATACGATTCCGGATCATTCCACCGCTCCCTTTCGCTCTTTCCACTCCAGAACCATAAGCGCCGCGGTAAAAGCGAAAATCGCAGCGGCGAAGCTCAGGCCGAAGGCGGCGGGGACGGCCCTGGCGCCGCCGTAGAGGAAGGAGCAGACGAACAGGAAGGGGACGAGGGAGATCATTTCCGACAGGAATGCGAAGGTAGCAGCCTTCTGGACGTTGAGGCGGAAGAATTCGTCCGGGTTCACCCAGAAATAGCGGAAATAGTAGGCGAACCCGAAAAAGCCGTACAGGCCCGTGTTTCCGGTCCTCCAGCCCAGGATGGAGATCAGCGCCAGCAGGGATAAAAATCCTAAATAATTGACTTGACGTTTCATAACGGCCTCCTTGTAATGTGGTGTATTTCGCTTGTTATGATAGAAATATACCACGAGGTGAAGGCGTTGTCAAGAGAAAATGGACGGGTTTCCGCAAGGGAAAACCCATAAAACGACAAAACCGTATCTTGACAAGTGGGAACGATACCTATATTATAAGGTAGAATCTGAAGAAAGAGAGGAGCCCGCCGCTATGGCTGAACGCATCACCAGCCGGACCAATCCCCTCATGGCCCATATCCGCAGGCTGGCCTCCTCCCGGTCCCACCGGTGTGAGACGGGGGAGTACCTGGGAGACGGGGTAAAGCTGCTGGAGGAGGCGGTCCGCTGGGGCGCGCCGCTGACGGCGGTGGTGTATACGCCGGGGACGGCGCTGCCGTCCCTGCCGCCGGAGGTGCGGCAGGTGGAGGTCCCGGCGGACGTGATGCGGTCCGTCAGCCCTATGGAGGCCCCCCAGGGGGCGCTGTTTGTGGCGCGGACGCCATGCTTGGAGCCGCCTGGGACGCTGTGCGGCAGGCGGTATCTGGCCCTTGAGGGAGTCCAGGACCCGGGGAACGTAGGGACGATCCTCCGCACGGCGGACGCCTACGGGGCCGACGGGCTTTTTCTCCTGCCGGGGTGCGCGGACCTCTTCAACCCCAAGACGGTCAGGAGCTCCATGGGGGCGGTTTTCCGGCTCCCGGCGTGGAGCTGCGGGCTGTGCCGGCTCCGGGAGCTGGCGGAGGGGGCGGGGCTGCCCCTTCTGGGAGCAGCCCTCCGGGCGGACACGGTTGATGTCCGCGAGGCGGACCTCCGGCGGGGGGTGATTCTCCTTGGAAGCGAGGGGAGGGGGCTCAGCGGGGAGGCGTTTTGAGGCAGCGGGGGGGCGGGTCGCCTACCGGTAGGGGTGGTTATAAA
>VSNB01000028.1:3061-19026 GCA_009774055.1 Clostridiales bacterium | reverse complement strand
TGGAATAGTGGGGCTCCTTTCCGGCAGGGTGGGGCTAATACTCCGTGCAGACGGGGCTCTCGGTCCGGTATATGCAGCGGTTTCGGGAGAAATTCATCCAGGCCAGCCGGGGCATAGTCAGGCGGTGGTGGAGCCGTTTGGAAACGCCCCGGCCCTGCTCCGGGGAATATGCGGTGGTCCGAACGGCCTCGATGGCGGAGACCTTTCCCGCCATCGCCATGGGTTTTCTGGTGGCAATCCGCACGGTCAGATAGGTCAGGAGCGCGACAAGCGCCCCGGAACGAAGATTGTCTCCCCAGGGCCAGTAGCCGGGTACGGCAATCAGGGCAATCATGGCGGCACAGACCATCCCAAGGGGAATGGCGATGGCAGTCAGGAAGCGCCGCTCCCGCTGGACCACCCGCTTTAACTGCTTCGGCGTAGTCCCAAGCACCTTCAAACGGCCATATTCCCGCATTTTTCCCATGACGGAGATATAGAAGATGTTGTAAATCACAATGGCGCAGATAATGGCAATCAAAACCGCCAGCACGTAGATCTCCAGCCCGCTGCCCAAGTAGATGTCCACCATGTCAAAGTAGTTGGAGCTGTAGAAGGTCTGCTCCTCCGGGATTCCCATTTCCGCGAAGAACTGTTCAATGTCCGCCCGGAGCCGGGCCGGTTCCATACCCTGACTCTCGGCAAAGCGGAACCGCAGCTCATGGGGACTTTCCGGTTCCACAGCGGCCTCCGGAATCCAGACCGTGAAGATACGGCTGTCGTTCTCGGCCTCCAGAATTCCTGTAACGGTATAAGGCTTCTCGCCGTTCCCCAGATCCAGAGCTACCATCTGACCGGCCTCCCCTGAGAGGCCAAAATAACGGAAAAAGGAGCGTTCCACACACAGCTCGTTCTCCGCCTGGGGATAGGTCCCGGTAATCTCGCCGTAGCCCATCAGGTCGATCATCTCCGGGTTGACAAAGCTGATCTGCAAAACGCTGTCCTCATGGCGGGCAGTCCCCCCTTCGACAGTACAGCCCCATTTCTCAAATTTTCCGGCGTCCACCAGCCGGGCAACCTCCTTCCGGGTCAGCCCGCCGCACCCGGCCTGATACTGCCCCAGGATGCCGTCCAGGGTCTTCAGCTGCTGGGCGGAGTAGAGAAAGCAGAGGCTCCCCATCAGGCAGACGGCCAGGGCGATGGTCAGGATGACAAACACGCTCCGGCGCTTGTCAGCTTTGATGCCGCGGCTTGCCAGCTTCTTCTCCACCGTGCTGGTGTCGTTTTCAAAAGGCCAAGTCATAGCCGCCACCCCCCTCAGTCCACGATTTTGCCGTCCTCGATCCGCACGATGCGGTCGGCCAGCTGGGCGATCTCGTTGTTGTGGGTAATCATCACAATGGTCTGGTTGAACTGTGTGCTGGTGCGCTTGAGCAGGCCCAGCACATCGGCGCTGGTCTTGCTGTCCAGGTTGCCGGTGGGCTCGTCGGCCAGGACGATAGCCGGTTTGGTGATCAGGGCACGGGCAATCGCCACCCGCTGCTGCTGTCCTCCGGAGAGGTTATTGGGCATATTTTGCAGCTTATCCTCCAGGGCCAGCATGTGGACGATCTCGTCCATGAACCTCTGGTCCACCGTGTCCCCGTCCAGCTCCACCGGCAGGACGATGTTCTCGTAGACATTCAGAATGGGAACCAGATTGTAATTCTGGAAGATGAAGCCGATGTTCCGGCGGCGGAAGATGGTCAGCTCCTCGTCGTTTTTCTTCGCCAGCTCGTCCCCTCGGACGATGACACTGCCGGAGGTGGGGGTGTCCAGCCCACCCATCATGTTCAGCAGAGTGGACTTGCCGCTGCCGGAGGTACCCACCACCGCCACAAATTCCCCCTGCTCCACCGACAGGTTCACGCCATCCAGGGCGCGGGTGATGTTGGGCTCGGCACCATACTGCTTTTTTAGGTCGATGGTCTGCAATACGTTCATTTTCGTCTGCTCCTTTCACGGCTGTTCGCCTGTTGCAGAGCGATTGTAAAATCCAAATGTCTCAGAAATGTCCGAATCGGCGCTTTGAATGTGAATTTTTTGTGAACAGTTTACCGCCGGGGCAGGAATACGGAAAAGGCAGACCCCCGGCCGGGCTCCGAGGCCACCTTGATATAGCCGCCCTGCCGGGTGACGATCTCCCGGGCCAGATACAGCCCGATACCCACCCCCGACTGGTCGTGGACCTCCTCCTCCCGGTAAAAGCGCCGGAAGATGGCGGCCTGACGGCTCTCCGGGATGCCCTTGCCGGTGTCGGTCACATCCAGCTTGACGTACATCTCCCACTGCTCCACGGACACGCTGATCATCCCGCCCGCCGGGGTGTACTTTACCGCGTTGTCCAGCAGATTGAACAGGGCCTCCGCCGTCCACTTGCTGTCGTGGGACACCCGCAGGTCGTCAGGGCACTGTACCTCCACAGAGATGCCCTTTTGCTCCGCCCCGTAGACGATGCCGCTCATGGCCTGGGCCAGAGTGTCCAGCAGCGGCACGTCCTTCTTTTCAAGCGTGATGGCCCCAGTCTCCAGACGAGAGGCTTTTCCCATGGACTGCACCAGAAATTCCGGCTTGTCCGTCTGGCTGCGGATGCCCTGTAGAAAATCCCGCCGCTCCTGCTCTGTAACGGGCTTTGCCAGCAGGGTGTCCGTCACCATTTTCAGATTCGCCACCGGCGTTTTCACCTGATGGGAGATGTCCGACACCAGCGTTTGCAGTTCCCGCCGCTCTTCGTCCACCCTGCACCGGTTTTCTTGAAGAATGTTATATAGCCGGGAGAGGCGATAGCTGATACGGGCGAAGATGGTCTCACGGTCTTCGGCTCTGGCCGGCTCCTGGCCGCCGGTGATCATGCTGTCCATGGTCTGGCACAGGCCGCTGGTAAATTGGGACAGCCGCTTGGCGAAAAACAGCGTCAGCAGGAACAGCCAGAATAAAGCGCAGGCCGTCAGCAGCGTACCGGCCAGCAGCACCCACCCCTGGCCCGTTATGGCGGAGAGGAAGAAGGAGAGGGTCAACATGGAGACAGCTGCGCCGGCCTCCACCAGCAGAAACATGGTTTTGACGGGCATACGCTTCATTTCCGTTCACCCCCTGTCCACTGATAGCCGATGCCGTAGATGGTCTTGATATAGGTGTCGCCCTCTGCCTCGATCTTGCCCCGGATGCGGCTGATGGAGGTGGTCAGGGTGTGCTCGTCCACAAATTTTTCGTCCACGTCCCACAGCCGCTCCAAGAGCTTCTGCCGGGTGAGGACCTGGCGTGGATTTTTGCAGAACAGGTACAGCATCTTGTACTCCATGGGGGAGAGAGTCAGAGGCTTCCCGTTCAGGGCGGCGGCTTGTTCCGAGAAGTTCAGGAACAGCCTGCCGTCGTCGTAGAGATCCTTTGCCGGTTTGTGGTGCTCCAGCATGGCGAACATGGCGCGGATTTTCCGCTGCAAGGCTTCGATGGAGAAGGGTTTGGTGATATAGTCCACCGCCCCCGCCTCATAGCCCCGGATCTGGTCGCTCTCCTGGTCGTTGGCGGTGAGGAAGATCACCACCGTGTCCAGGTGCTCCGGCTTGACAAGTCTGCACAGGTCATAGCCGTTCCCGTCCGGCAGATTGATGTCCAGCAGCACCAGGTCATATTCTGTCCCGGCCAGCAGAGTTTCGGCGGTTCTGGCATTCAGGGCAGGGGTGACATCCCAGCCGTTCGAGGTCAGATTGTAGGCCAGGGTTTTATTCAAAAGGGCGTCGTCCTCCACAATCAGTATCCGTTTCATGGCCCGTCCTCCTTTTTTGTGTTATAGGTATTGTAACAGACAAATGTCCGCGAAATGTTACAGCGGTCTGTCTTTTTGAAAAAAATCTGCCTGAGCGATTCCGTCCGCCCAGGCAGAAAATTCTTCAGATCATACTCACCAGCCCGGCCAGCAGGAGCATGACAGCGGGCACAACATATTTTCGCGGGTGGTGCCAGAGGTCGCTCTCGATGTTCCATCCCCGGATGGGACAGTACCACTCCAGCAGGACGGAGCCGGCCGCGCTCAGCAGGGCAAAGCATACCGCCGTCAAAGCATGGAGCGGGCCGATCCCGCCGATCTGGATTTGCCAGCTGCACAGGAAAACCATGTCCGCCGCCAGATTGCATAGGAAGACGAACAGGCAGTAGGGGACGCAGAACGCCTTGCCCTGCCCCGGCAGGAACCGCACCGCCCGCTCCAGTGCCGGGTCGCAGGACAGCAGGATGCAGATGGGGGTGTTCAGGGAGAGGATGGCAAAGCCGATGGGCAGGACGAGCTGGGCCTCCATCTGCCCCAGCAGCACCGGCAGGACGCAGGCCACGCCCCACATAGCCGCAGTGTTGACCAGATAATTCTTGTGGTCCATCAGGTAGCGGAACAGATAACGCCACACAGAGTAGCGGCGGTGGACTTTGACCGTCCGCCCGCGGATGGCTGGCCGGACATAAAAGGCGTAGGCATCTGTACGGCCCAGGCGCAGAGGATAGAGACAGGATACGATCACAATAGCGGCCAGGGCGCAGAGGATACTACCCAAAATCTCCGCCCAGCTCCATTCGGAGACTGCCCAGACCACCGCCAGCAGGCCGGCGGTTTTGGTGAGCAGCGTATAGACCCCCAGGGCGGCCACATAGGAAAACACCAGGGTCCGGCCCTCAAAGGGGAGCATAAGCATATTTTCCATGTTGGCCCGGTTGTCGTCAGAGGAGAGGGCCTGCCACATGACCCCGGCGGAGAAAACGCCGGCCATCAGGTACAGGACGGAAGGGGCGATCTCCACCTGGAATCCAGAGATATGCAGCCCCCAAAAGACCACCATCTCCAGAAAGAGCGTCCGAATAAGCCGCTCATAGTTCACGCCAAACAGCTTTTTGGCGGTGACGTCAAAACTCATTTTCATCATGCAGGGCCTCCCGAATATTGGCGGCGTTGATTTCACTGCCCTCAAAGCTCCGGCGGATCTGCCCGTCCTCCAGCACCAGCACCCGGTCGGAGGTCAGGGTGATGCTCTCCAGAATGTGGGAGGAGAACAGGACCGTCCCGTACTCTTTGTACCCGGCGATCAGCTGGTACAGGTACTCCGTGCTCTGAAAGTCCAGCCCGTTCACCGGTTCGTCCAACAGGAGGAGCGGCCGTTTCAGGGCGAAGGCGGTAATCAGAAACGCTTTTTTCTTGTTGCCGGTGGACAGGTCTTTCAGCAGGGCGTCGGTGTAGTCCTCAAAGTGAAAGCCCCGCACCAGTTCCGCCGCGTCGGGCAATTTCATTCTGTACGCCGCCGCCACATAGGACAGGTACTCCCGGAAGGTGAAATACTGGAAGGAGTTGTCCTCGGCAAAGACGGTGTACCGGCTCAGCTTGAACCCCTTGTCCCGGAAGGTGACCGGCTGGCCGTTCAAGCGGATGCTGTCGCAGTGACAGCCCTCATGGAGGCCGGACAGAGTTTTCAGAAAGGTGGTCTTTCCGGCCCCGTTCAGACCTATCAGCCCCACCACCTCATGGGGCCGCAGCTGGAGGGAGAAGTCCGACAGCACGTTTTTCCCCTCTCTGTACCAGGCGCTGAGATTTTGCAGCTCCAGGATGTTCCCGCCCATGGTCAGTTCCCCCTCTTATCGTTCTTTGCCTTTTTCCAGGAGGCCCAGGCGGAATACCCGAAGGCCGCCCCCATCAGGACATAGAGCCCGGCCCACTCCAGATTGCCGGACAGGCCGCTGACGACCGCCGCCACCAGCCAGATCAGAGCCAGGATACCACGAATATAAGCATGACGCATAACAGTTTCCTCCTTGAAGCAGTGCTTCCTTTGATGTATCTGCATCATAGCAGAAAACCGGGCGCTGTGCGGGAATGTCCGCAAACGGCAGGTTTTTGACCGCAAAAAGGGGCGCTTGCCCTATGCGGATAAGCGCCCCACTGAATTGTAGATGATCCATGGGTATGCTTATTTGCTACTTTTGACCCATGTGCCGACTTCCGATGATTTTGTCATACCAAGATGTTTGTAGAAATCCTGATCCGAAAGCACGATTGCCCTTTTTGCACCTTGTTCTTTCGCACGGTTTACAGCTTCGTAAACAACTGCCCTGCCAATGCCTCTACCCCTATGTTCGGGAACTGTTGCGACAGGCTCTATATATGCGGTATTTCCGCCATTGTACCACACGCCGCAATGAGCGGTATATTCTCCATCCCTAATTGCAAAAACCTTGATGTATTCTGGAATTTCGAGATGTTTCTCGGCTTCTGCCACCTCCGCGCTTGGTTCTTGCGGAATACCCTCATGATCAAAGCCATGATGTATGACCAATCGCCATTGCCAGGTATCAATCTTTGAGTCCGGGGCATTAAAAAAGAATCCTTGCGGTAATTGGAAAGAAAGATGATACGATAAGTCTATTTCCAGAACGCTCTGCGAATACTGGTGTTCAAAGCCTGCGTTTTCAAGTAATCCGCACAATTTTGTATCGCTGAGATTTGCCTTAATGGTTGCCGTATGGATGTCTGTTTTAATCACATATTCCATCATCTGCCCCAAAAGGTTTTCATCAGAAATTGAATGGAGGATATACCACCTGTCGTCAAAACTCGTATCATACATTGCTGCGCCAACAAGCTCTCCGTTTTCTTTTCTGAACAGAGCATTTCTTGATAACATTTCGACATCTAAATAGGAATGCGTCATACCCCAATCAAAACGGCCCCAATGGAAATGCTCGTTATAGCCGGTATCTGCGGCTATTTGAAGAAATCTGCTAATTTCTTCGTACTGTCTGCTAAATCGTATATTATCTTTGTAGTTTTCAATGAAATACATTTCTATTCACCCTCTTTTCTGCTCCTGTAAATGTAAATTACCAGCACAAAAGTGAAGGAAACAAGCTGTGCCGCCATAATCCGGACGATCTGTAATTCGTCTGCGCCCGTTGAAGAAACGACATGCAGCATATTTGTGGCGACGGTATTATTGAACAGATGGTCGCCAAGCCCTACCCATAGATTCCCTGTCATGCGGTAAAGAAATCCCCATTTGATTCCCATAATTCCGGCAAGGATAATATAGTTACCTTTTACAAACGAAAAGTCATTTATCAATCACCACGTTGCCATTGCTGTCAAGCAAGGGTGTGATAGACGAACCGCCAACGCCTTCTGTCATAATGTAATTAACGCCTGTCTTTGTATCAACGATGATCCGGATGGTTCCGCTTCCGCTGTAGCTCTCTGCTTCTTTTACGTTGAATCTTTTTTCTTTCTTTCCGAACATAATCATTCCTCCGTTTTATAGCATCGTCTGCAACACTATGCCCCAGACCTCCACGCATGTGCCTCTTTCAGCAAGCGGTCTATCAATTCCTGTTTGCCTGTGGTATAGCTCCCTCGGTCATCTGCAAATTGCGCCGCCAACTTCATCTTACAGGCTTCGTACTCTATTGCTTTATCAGGAAAGCGGTTCAAATAATCCCGAAAATTGATATAGTTGTTCCATTCAGCTCCGTTCCATCTGACCACATGGATGTGGTGTGTACGGGTGTCCTTTTCAAAATCACCCATTACAAACAGCAGCTGTCCCGCAACATCTTCTCCGCGAAAAAAAATATCATGCTGTTTGAGCAATTCAACATAAGGCGCTATATCATCCAGGTTACGAACGCCTACGACAAGATCAATAATCGGTTTTGCATGAATGGAGGGAATAGCGGTGCTTCCTATATGTTGCATGTCAACTGCAACAGATTCTAAAAGCCGATTTAATGTTTGAATCGTCCTCTCCGCATTTTGCGCCCATTCTTCTTGATGCGGCGCCAGCAGGACCGTTCCTCTTTTCAGCCCTGTCATATTCATGTCCTCTTAAAGATAACCGTCTGCTCCTTCATAGAGATTTTCCCGACCTGATACCCGTAGTCCGTCAATTCCTTTTTGTATTTCAGGAAAGAGTGATCCATGGGTATCCCAGCGATTTCCTGAATCTGTGCAAAGGTCAATTTGATGGTCGGGCTTCCATCCTTTTGCACATAGGTCCACAAAGCGTCGTATTTACTCATGAATATCCTCCATTCCTTGATAGGACAGCGTAGCCACCGCCCGGAAGACCTCCCCGCAGACACCGGCCTGCACCATGCCGTCGTACTTCTCTGCGGCAGTCTGGGCGCTTTTCAGTCCCCAGCCGTGGAGGCCGCCCTCGGTCTTGGTCGTTTTCAGTTCGCCGTTTTCCTGGACGGATACAGAGGAAAAACTGTTCTCCACCTTGATGACCAGCATCTGGTGGATACGGCGGATGGTGAGGGCCACCGTGCGGCCCGATGGGTCCGGCACCTGCCGGGCCGCCTCAATGGCGTTGTCCAGCAGGTTCCCCAAAATTGCGCACAGATCCACGCTGCGGATGTTTGTGCGGCGGGGGAACTCCACCTGGACCTGGAACCGGATGCCATCGGCCTCCGCCGCAGCTGCTTTACTGTTAATGAGGTAGTCTGCCGTCTCATCCCCTGTCCAGACGGTGGCGGTGAGGCTCCGCACCGGGGCCTGCAACTCGTCCAGGTAGCGGATAGCCTCCCCATACTTCTCATGGGCGAGGAACTGCCGCAGGATGCCGATATGGTTGTGGAGGTCGTGGAACAGCTTGGCGTTGACCTGATAGGCCCGGTTGACAGCGGTATAGTCCCGCTCCAGCAGCTCGGCCTGTTCCGATTTCAGCTTTGCCAGCTCCTTTTCCACCTCATACTGCCGGTTGATGTTGAACACCAGCACCGACATCATCAGCACCACCGCCAGGATCGTCCACATATAGAGGGTGTCGTCGGGGATCGCCAAAACTGTCTGTTCCGACAGCGTGATGACCCCGAGAAATCCCGCCAGCGTGAGCGCGGAGACGGCCCGGAACGCGGATTTGCGGTTGATCTCCCGGCCTCTGGAGAGCCAGGCCGCCAAAACGGCCAGCAGCCCGTGGAGCAGCCAGAGGGCGGACTGTCCGGCCAGCGTTCTGGCGCTCAGAAAGTCCTGGGAGCGGAACAGCACGCCCATCCATGCCGGCAGGAGAAACGACCAGAAAGAGACGCCAATCTCGTAAAAGATGCCGACAAACAGGCCCATTCTCAGCTCGGCCCCTTGCAGCCAGTGGGCGCAGGCGGCAATCAGCACCGCCTCCAGAGCCATCCGGTAGAAATCCGGCGCACGGAGCACGGCCAGCAAAACCGTGAGGATCAGCGCCCCGGCCAGCCCCGCCGCGATACTTTTTCGGTCTGGTCTCTTTATGGACAGCAGCCGGTGAACGAGAGTCAGGCCCACCAAAACACGCACCGCCCCGGTCAATATGCCGGAGAGCAGCAGAAACACGTCCGTCATATGTGCGCCCCCCAGTAGGCATTGATCTGCGCCTTTACCTCTTGCAGATGGGAGCGGCTGATGGGGAGGGCGGCGCCGTTTTTCAGTACAACCATGCCCTCCTTGACCTGCATGACATGGATCATGTTGACAATACAGCCCCGGTCGATGAAGATGAACTCCTCCGCGGCCAGCTCCTCATAGACCTGCTGCAAGCTCTTGCGCACCTTGGCTGCGCCGCTGGCAGTGGTGATGCTGGTGTTTTTCCCGTCCCGGGAAAGGAAAAGGATTTCCTTATACGGGATCTTCTCCAGGCGGCTGTTGGTCTGGATGGTGTAGAACCGCCCCTCCTCCAGCTCGATCAGCCGGATGGCGTCGCAGATCGCCCCAGGGAGTCGCCGGGCGATGTCGTTCTTGGGGACGTACCGGAAGATGGATAACGCAAAGGCGTCGATGGCGTACTCCACATGGGAGGTAATGAAGATGATCTTCACATTGGGCAAAACGGGCCTGATCTTCCCGGCCAGCTCCATCCCGGTGCTGCCGGGCATCTCGATGTCCAGCAGGATCAGGTCAAAGAAAAATCCATCCTCGGTGATGTCGTAGAGAAGATTGCCGCTGTGGGTGTAGGCGGCAATCTCGCCGGCGCTCCCGCATTGCTTCAGGCAGTCCTCCGCGATGCTTCGGTTGGATTGGACGGTGGCGCTGTCATCGTCGCAGATGGCAATACGCAGCATGGGGTAATCCACCTCCCATATTATTATGACGGAATATTATACTACGGCTGTCCTGCACTGGCAAGCAGCCATCCGCCTGTTTGTTATGAAATGCTGTTTGTATGTCACAAAATGTTTTGCGATGGCCACTCCGATGGGCCCGGAACAGATTGTACTCTCCCTCACGTTGGCCCTGGGCATTTTTCTCCCGGAGTATCTGCTTTTCCGCTATGACCACGATGACCAGACGGAGGAGGGCGGAGAATAAGACATGGCCGAGTTTGAGTGCAGATTAAAAAAGTATCGGCAGCTGAAGGATTTGACACAGGAACAGCTGGCCGCGCAGGTAGGCGTGCGCCGGGAAACCATCATGCGGCTGGAAAAAGCACAGTACAATCCCTCTCTGAAATTAGCCATTGACATTTCAAGGGTGGTCGAGGCCCCTATCGAAGAAATATTCATTTTCGATTGATGGACTCATTTCAACACCTCGCTTCCTTTGGTGCGGTGAGGCCATTATAAAACGTAAATGTTACAGAAATGTCCGAAGTGCTCAAAATTTTGAAAGATTGAATGACGGCCATAGAAGCATCGAGACAGCGTGTGCTGCCCTGATGTAAAGGAAATGCCGAAGGGAGCGGCCAAAAACCGCTGCCCTCCGGTATTTTATTACTGCTGCAATTTAATGGTGTCCACGATAGCCATACTGCTGATCTGTTTGATTGGGCGCCTGATTGCAATTCCCGCCGATGCTAGGCATGTCAAAACTATGATTAAAAGCGAGCCTACGGGAATTGTCCATCCTGTTCCCCATTTTTCCGCAATCAAAAACTGAAACATCAATTTATTCAGCGGCAGTCCCAAAATACAGCCTGCCACGCAGCCGAGAACCGCATAGGTGAATGCTTCCGCCGCAATCATCCTGCGGAGCTGATCCACGCCCATGCCAATCGAGCGCATAATGCCATACTGCCTTGTCCGGGACGCTACGCTGGCATTCATGCTGTTAAAGATATTGAACACCGTAATGAAAGCAATGATAATCAGGAAGCCATAAATAAAAATCGCTCCTGTATAATAGGCGCTCTGCGATTCCGAATTGCTCAGGCGCTTGTCAGAAACCGTACTGTCCGCTGGGAGCAGGTTCCGAATTGCGGCAACTACGGTATCATCATTTGTGTCGGAAAACTGCACATCCATCGCTGTGTAGCCTGTATCTCCAACAAATTCAAGGAATGTTTGCTCTGAGCAGACTACATAACCGCAGCTTCCCGCACCATTGACTGCGTGTGTGGCAGGTAATACTCCGGCTATGATAACCTGCCGCTCTTCCGCGGCAGTTCTGATTGTCAAGGTATCGCCGGTTGTCCAATTCCGGCCGTCCTGATAGACCGCTAAAACATAGCCGCTGCTGTCTTGAACAGAGGAAACACTTCCTTGGCTTAACGCCTCTTTTGCCCACTGTAATTGGAGTTCATCGTACGAAACCAGTGTAATTGTTCCATCGCCCCCAGCAGACGAAATCGGAAGACCCGCGCACTCCATCCGTCCAAATACCCGTTCAACGCCGCCTATGGTGCTGATTTGCTCCACCAGCGTTCTGTCCAGAGCTGTGCCGCCCATTATTACAGTTAAATCAGCGGCGGATGGTGTAAGAGCGGGCATTCCTTCGCCCAGGAAAACCACCAACACCTGGAAAGAGAGGAACATCATAATGCTGATGGCATAGGAGCAGGTCATGAGGAACAGGTTCTTTTTTCCGGACACCGCATGAAAAATTCCCATGCCAGTATCCACCCGAAGACAGCTTGTATTCGCAGCCTTTTTATGTTCTGTAAGCTGGGTGTTGCCGCTGATCGCGGTGATGGGCGATACTTTCGCCGCTTTTTTTGCCGGCGACAACGATGCCAGAATCACAATCAGGAAACCAACAACCGCCCCGGCTATCAGGCCGCTGATACTGAACTGAAACATGGGGATTTCCGAAAAGCGGTCCCCGCTGACGGACTTCAGCAGGAAACAGGCGCACCATGTTATGACCTGACCAGCAATCAAACCGATGGGGACGCCTTTCATGCTTTGCCGCAGCCCCTGCCGGATCACAAAATGCTTTACTTGACCCTTATCCGCGCCCAGACAGCGCAGAAGGCCGTAAAACTGGACCCGTTCCAAAACATTCGTGTTGAAGCTGGCGGCAATCATCACCGTTCCCGCGATCAACACCAGCAGAATCAGGAATGTCGCCACAATATAAAGAGACTGCATGGTGCTGTTTTCGCTCTGTCCCATCAGGCCAAGCAGAGCTGTATTCTCCGCCACCTGGCGGTCAGAGAGGCCATAGGTGTCCCGGATTTCCCGTATAGCGGAACGGATATTGACTCCGGGCTTGAATTGAATGCGAAAAGTCGTTCCGTCTATGGCATTTTCATCCGCAATCTCCCGAAATCCGTCCTCATTCATTACCATGCCATACACGTCCGCTTTGAGCAGGCTGCCCATATCCCGCAGCACCCCGGTCACATGGTAAGTCTTTGACCTGCCATCTGATAGAGCAACCGTGACCGTATCACCAACCGACAGCCCCAGCTGCTCCAATGCCGTCTGATTGAGCAGGGCTTCATCAGGCCGGGCAGGGTATGTCCCGCTTTGCAGTTCCATCTCTGTCAAAATGGAGAAAGCATCCTCGCTGGCGCCGGCAAAGCTGACCGTTTTGGAGCCGATCATTCCCATACTGCCCTGATAGGTCCAGCCGCAGACGGCCACATCGAGCCGTGCGCCAATCAGTTCGGCGGTTTCCTCGCTGATGCCGGTCACACTGGCATGATACTCTCCATTGGTCTTGATAAAATAGCTTTTTTGCGCGCGGAGCGCCATATCCGCCATGCTGAAGATGGCTGTTACAAGCAGCACCGAGAAAACAATGCAGAGAACGGACATCCTGCTGCTCTTTCGATGTACCCGCTCATATTGGGGGACAAGGGCAAGATAGCTTTTCACTGCCGGGCACCCCCCAGGTCTTTCAAAACGCCGTCTGCCATACGGAAAACACGGTCGGCAGCACCCGCATGATTTTCATTGTGGGTAATCATCAGAATCGTTTGCTGATATTTGGCCGACATGGATTGCAGGAGCGCAATGACTTCCTGGCTGTTTTTACTGTCCAGATTTCCAGTGGGTTCATCGGCCATAATCAAGGCCGGACGGGTAACGAGCGCCCGACCAATCGCCACGCGCTGCTGCTGGCCGCCGGAAAGCTGACTGGGCAAGTGCTTCCGGCGCTCCGTCAGTCCCAGCACATGCAGCAATTCATCCACAAATTTCTGATCCGGGGTTTTGTAGTCCAGAAGGAGCGGGAACGTCAGATTCTGCTCCACGTTCAGTTCCGGAATCAGATTAAAGGACTGAAAGATAAATCCAATGTGCTGCCGCCGGAAAACGGTCAGCTTCTTCTCAGACATGGAGAACACATCTTTCCCATCGATCCAGACTTTGCCCGACGTAGGATTGTCAAGCCCGCCCACAATGTTCAGCAGTGTGCTTTTGCCTGAGCCGGATTCCCCAATGATAGCGATAAATTCCCCTTTGCGGACCGAGAAGGAGACCTGATTCAGGGCATTGACCTCCGCTTCTCCTGACCCATAGGCTTTACTCAGATTTTGTACTTCAAGAATATTCATGGCAAGTACCTCCTTACGGTTCCATCATACCCCCTCCAGCTTACTTTCAAGTGACTTCTATCTTACTCATTTGTAAGATGGAAAAAGCTGAGGGTAAATGCAGTTCCGGTATGGAGCCTGCTCGCCACAGAAATCGTTCCTCCATGAAGCTCCACGATGGTCTTTGCCAACGGAAGCCCTAATCCAATGCCCTGTGTATCCTGCGAAAACCGGCTGCGGTAAAATCGCTTGAAAATGTTATACAGATCTTCAGGGCAAATCCCCGTCCCATTGTCCTCTACCACGATTTTTGTAATAATAGCGCCTTGCTCCCAGGAAATGTTGATGCGGCCGCCTGATCCGGTATGATCTAAAGCGTTCTTGACAATGTTACCAACTGCTTCTGAAATCCACAGAGCGTCACAGGAAAGCGACACCTCCTTGTTTCCTGACAGCGTTATGACTTTGCTCTCCTGTTCTGCGCGAACCTCAAACCGTTCCAGGATATCCTGCATGAGCGTATCAATATTTTCCGGCGTCTTCTGCATTTGAATCATTCCCGCATCCAGCCGCGCTAATTTCAGAAGCGTATAGACCACCGCCTCCATTCGTTCGATTTCGCGCAGAGACTTTTGAGAAAAGCCAATGACCGCCTCCGGATCAGCGGTATGGCTGCCGATAATTTCCTGATACATTTTCAAAGCGGAGAGCGGCGTTTTGAGTTGATGCGATACATCAGAGATCATCCCCTGTAAAAATTCTTTCGTCCGCCGCTCCTTTTCCGCATGGGCGGAGAGGATGGCGGACAGTTCATTCACCTGATGGAACAAGCTGTACCAGCCGCCGGTCTGCTCACACTCAATCCGCGACGCGGTATTTCCATCAAGAAATTCTTGAATCGCCCGCCCTGCATCCCAAACCGCTTTGCGCTGCCTGCGTAAATACAGAAATAAGAAAACATAGATTGCAGCAAAAACCAAAAGCAACAGACCACACAGGGACAACAGGACTTTATTCTGATATGCGGAAACTGCCGGGAGTAATCTGACAGGAGCGGCTTCGTGATACCCAAGTAAAGACAACGCATTGAGGCCGCAAAGAATGTCCTCTTCACCCCTTTCATCGGTAAAGGCGGAGAGGACATACGCATCGTCATGGTTCAAAAGATACCCGGCCACACCGTAATCATGGTTTACCAAACTGCTCTGAAAATTTTTTGTCAGGACAGAGGAGATGCCGAAAGCAAACAGGAGGGACAGCACACACACAATGGTGATTCCAAGCAATAGCGTTTTAGCTTCTTTTCCTAAATTCCGCATAGCGTTTTTTCACTCCACAACCCACTTATATCCAATCCCACGCTCTGTCAGCAGATGCTGGGGAGCGTTAGGCGTTTCTTCAATTTTGTTTCGCAGACGGCGTACATAGACGGAGAGGGTATTATCATCTACATAATTGCCGGCTCCGTCCCAAAGGCTATCTAAAATAGTTTCCCGTGTCAGCAGATGGTTTGGGTTGCGCATCAACAGGCAGAGCAGCTTATATTCGACCAAGGGGAGATCCAGCAAAACGCCGTTCTTCCAGACGAGACGTTCCATCAGATCCACTTTTATACCGTTTGCCTCTAAAAACACCGATTGAGAAAATCCGGCCGAACGGCGGAGCAGCGCCTTGATTCTCGACAGCAGTTCGTTGAGCTTAAACGGTTTTGTGATATAGTCGTCTCCGCCCATATCCAGGCCCTTCACAATACTGATTTCCTGATCGGAAGCGGTTAAAAAGATGATCGGAACGGAAGAGCTTTTCCGCACTTCTTTACAGATTTCAAATCCGCTGCCATCCGGCAGGGTAACATCCAGCAGGAGCAAATGATAGGATTTACTATTGAATAATGCCAGCGCCTGCTTGACTGTCCGGGCGTTGTCAACCGAATAACCGTTGGTTTCCAGTGTATACTCCAGACCATCAATCAGGCTCAGATCATCTTCAACATAAAGTATCGTTTCCATCGTTAACTTCCTCGTAGAGCCGGCCCTATTGCAAGGCCGAAATGTTCAGTAGCACACTTAAATAAAATTGCCGTCCGTTTTTCTCCGTCATCAGCGCCCCGTGGTACTTTTCCGCCACCGCTTTGATGTTGGAAAGCCCGGTCCCCGCCGGGGGCAGAGGTTCGCTGGAGCAGGTGTTCTCAAAGGTCAGCATGTAGAAATCTCCCTGCTGCTTCCCGCTGATGCGGATGGCCTTGGCCCCATC